>CAYQFC010000006.1:8223-19878 GCA_964416585.1 uncultured Aliarcobacter sp. | reverse complement strand
GTTGAGCAGCACATTTTTGAACCTGTTCCACATTATCTTTATTTGGAAAACAAATCGTTGCTTTTTTTGTCTTTAAGATATTTGCTAAGCTATCTTTTGGGCTTCCATCATCTTTTTTTCCAATAGCCACAATTACCAAAGCTGGATTTGTAGAAATTGGTATAAAATATGAAAATGGAGCTGCATTTAAAACTCCATCATCTTCAGTTACTATCCAAGCAATTGGTCTTGGAACTATACTTCCTGACATTATTTTATATCTATCTAAATCATTTATATCTTTATAATCAAGTATCATTTATCTTCCTTATATTAATTTTGAAATTTTTGTATAGTAGTATGCAAAAAGTAAAAATGCAATGCCTAAACAAATTGTAATCATAGTTGTACTTGTGTATTTTGCCATAAAACCAATAAATAAAGTTGTCACTACATTTGCAAACATAAAAAACATATCATTATAAGATATTACTCTTCCTATATATTTTTTTTCACATCTATCTTGTAAAAATGAGTAGGTATATGACCATAAAAAGGCTGTACTAAATCCTACAAAAAATAGAGCCACCAAAGAAAGATAGAAATCTTTTTGAACAAATGCCCAAATAATTATAGTAAGCCCTTGAAATGCTAAAAGATATTGAAGATTTTCTTTATTTATTATTTTATTTAAAATTAATGGTCCAATAGCAAGAGCTATTGCTCTTACACTATTTGATAATCCAATAGCAAGTGGAACCGCAATTAGCTCTTTATACTCATTTTTTGCCAAAATCGTAATAAGTGCATCATAACTTGTAAGCCCTACACTTGAATGTAAAAATATTAAATGTAAAATTACCTTATTGTTTTTTATATACCTTAAACCATCTAGCATAAGTTCAATAATTTTTTCTTCAACCTTTTTGTACTCTAAATCTATTTTTATTTGAATAAATACTAAAAATGCCAAAATAAAGATTAAAACATCAATTAAAATGGCTGTTTTAACTCCATAAATATTTACAACAAAACCACTAACAGCCATTCCTATTGCATAAGTAAATGACCAAATTATTGATTGTATCTCATTTGCTGTTTGTAGCTCTTTACCACTTGCAATTTTTGCCAAAAGTGACATTTCGCTTGAAAAAAACATAGAAGCAGCACTCATTCTAATAAAAATAAATATTAAAAGAAGCCAAAGTTGTGAAGAATCAGAGATTAATAAAAAACAAGCTGTCATTAATAACTCTATAAAAAGCAAAGTTACCATCAAAGGTTTTATCTTAACTCTATCTATAATTGCTCCACTAAAAGGTGCTATTAAAATTGCAGGAATAAAGTGCATCGCTGTAACAATTGCAATTGCCATCTCGCTTGAACCAAATTCAACAACCATTGTATAAATTGCAACAGTTGAAAACCAAGCACCAAAAGATGCAATAAAATTCACTAAAGATAAACCTCTTATTATGGGATTATCTTTTAAAAAAGAGTAATAATATTTCAAAAAAATCCTTAAAAAATTGTGAAAGTATATAAAAGGTTTACTTTAGAACTCTAAAGTTCCCTCTATTGCGAAGTTAGCTTTAGAATCAAGTTCGGCATGAGATAAAACAGGAATAGTAAGACCGAATTTCTCATATATTTCAGATATTCGTTTTCGTAAAACTGGATCTACAACCATAGCAATTTTTGAGAATCCTTTCTTTTCAACCTCATCTAAAAGCTGTTTTGTTGCGGTTACTAGATTATTTATCTCTGAAATACTAAGCATTAACTGAGAAACTCCATGATGCTCTTGTAGCTTACTTATAAACTGTTGTTCTAGTTCTGGCTTAATAGTTACAATATGTAAAACATTATCAATATCTTTAAATTTTTGTGTAATTAATCTATATAATTTTGATCTTACATGCTCCAACAACACTTCAGGAGCTTTTGTAAATTGTGCAATATCTGCAACTGCTTCAATAATTGTTAGCATATCAACAATTGGAATTTTTTCATGAAGTAAATCTTTACAAACTTTTAATAAGCTTCCGTAAGATGTAACTTTCATAGCCTCTTCAACAACAATTGGGAAATCTTTTTTCAATCTATCAATAATATCAACAATATCTTGTCTTGTAATAATCTCTTCAGCATGTCTTTTTATAATCTCTGATATATGTGTTGAAATAATAGAAGGAACATCTACAACCGTGTATCCTTTCATCAATGCATCATCTTTTTGATCATGATTTATCCAAATTGCATCTATATTAAATACAGGCTCTTTCACCTTTTGTCCAGCTAAATTATCTCCAAATCCACCCATTGCAAGGAGCTTATCAACTTCAACCCTTCCTTTTGCTATTGGAATTCGTTTTAAATTAAAAACATACTCATTTGCACCCAAAGTTGAATCATCTGAAATTCTAATTTGTGGAATAATAAATCCAAGTTCTGCTGCAATAGTCTTTCTAATCGCTTTTATCTTATCAAGAAGTTCTGAATTTCCTTGAACTAGCTGTAAAAGTCTAATTCCAAGTTTTAGCTCTAAAACTTCCATTCTCATGATATTTTCGATATTTTGACTCTCATCAGGTACAGTGGCAGCTTTTTTCTTCTCTCTTAGCTCTTCTGGTTTTCCACTTAATTTTGCTTTTGTTGTAGCTTTTGCTCCAAACATTCTTGTAAGTGAGTTATCAACCCCGTTATCAATCATAACAATTGTATATCCCATAGCAATCATCATAATTCCCATTGTCATTAAAATTCCAGTAGGGAAACCTGGAACAAAACCAAATAAAATCAAACCAATTCCAACAAGAATTAAAGATTTACTATCTTTTACAAGCTGATTAACAACTTTAGATGCAAATTTCTCTTCATCAGAATTTGATCTTGTGATTATAATTGCTGTTGCTGTTGAAGTTAAAAGAGCTGGAATTTGAGAAACCAAACCATCTCCAATTGTTAAAATTGTATAAATTTCTCCAGCTTCATCTATTGCTAAATCGTGTTGAAAAACTCCAACCATTAATCCGCCAACAATATTTACAACTGTAATAATAATACCAGCAATTGCATCACCTTTTACGAACTTTGAAGAACCATCCATTGCTCCATAAAAGTTTGCTTCTGAAATAAGAGCTTTTCTTCTTTCCTGAGCTTGTTTATCATCTATAAATCCTGCATTTAAATCAGCATCAATAGCCATCTGTTTACCAGGCATAGAATCAAGTGTAAATCTTGCAGTTACCTCAGCAACCCTTGTTGCACCTTTTGTTACAACCATAAAGTTTATTAAAACTAGTATTATAAAAATAATAACTCCAATAACCATATTTCCACCAACAACAAACTCTCCAAAGGCTGAAATAATTGTACTAACAGCATCTGGTCCATTATGACCTTCACTTAAAATAGACCTAGTTGTTGCAATACTAAGAGCTAGTCTAAAAATAACCAAGATTAGAAGCAAGGTTGGAAATGTGGTTAAATCAGCTGGTTTTTGAATATATAAAGAGATTAAAAGAATTAAAAACGAAATTGCTAAAGATAGCGAGATAAAAAAATCTATTGCAGTTTGATTTAAAGGAACAATAATAATAGCAAGAATAGCCAAAAATAGTGCTACTGCTATTAAATCTCTTGAGAAAATGCTCCTAAAATCAAACTTCATCTATTATTTAAAACTTTTTTATTTCATAAAATTAACTAATGATAGCTCATTAGTTCTTGCAACCGTCGAATACATAGCTGTATAAGTAAGCTCTAAAGCCTTTATTTTTATTGCTACTTCTGTTAAATCAGCTGAACTTAAAGCCTCTTCTAGTTTTTTGTATTGAAAAAGTTTAGATTCAATAGATTCTAAAGCGGTATTAAAAACTGCATTCTTTGCCCCTAAATCTGCATGAGCCACATTTAAATCATCAAATGATTTATCAATTCCCTCTATTTGTTTTAATAAATTTGCCCTTACATCATCTCTTGTGATTGGATTTCCAACATCATCAACCATATTTAATGTATTTATTATTCCATTCATTAGGTCAAAAATATTTGTTTTTGCTTCAAACTTTGTTCCATTTGTATTTGGAGTTGTAAAGCTATATGTATTACTTGTAGCATCAAATGCAACACTTTGTGTATTGGCTGTAATATTTCCATCTAAGTCATATTTTGTCAAAGTATTTGTAGCAGTATCAAGCTTCCACTCATTTCCATCTTGATCAATAATTCTGTCATTTTTTGAAAATGTCAAAGTCTCATTTTTAAGAGCTGTATTAGAGTTAAACATCATAGCATCAAATCCATTTATTCCTCTATCTCTATAAGAACCCTCTTCTACTGCTACTCTTCTTAATTTATTATCTCCTACATAAGATATATTTCCATTTGTATCTTTTACAAATGGCTTAACAGAAGAGTCACTTCCAGCAAATACATACTCTCCTTCAACTTGAGTATTTGCCAAAGTAAATAGATTTTCTCTTGTTCCAGACAATACAACTGCTATTGATTTAAGATTTGCATCTCCTGTTGTATCTGTATTTGCTTTCATTAGTTCTGATTTTACAAAAGCCAAAAGAGTTTTTATCTCTTTTAAACTTGAATCTGACATATCATTTTGAACTTTTGTTCTTTCAACTAAAGTTTTAATTCCATCAAAAGTTCTAACCTTATTTTGTGCAGAGGTAATTCTTCCAAATAAAACAGAATCATCACTTCCATTTTCTAATTGTTGTTTTGTACTAAGTTGATAGTTTAACTTTTGTTGAGTTTTATCAAGATTATTTAATCTATAAATTGTTTGTTCTACTTGACTAATCATTCTAAAGCCTTTTTAAATCTTTCTAGCATATCATCATAAGATACTATCTCTAAAGAGCCTTGTGTTAAGAACTCTCTAATCTTCTCTTTTTTTGACATTGCTGCATCTAATTCTAAGTCCATACCAGGTTTGTATGCACCAACTCTTACTAAAACTTCATTCTCTTTTATTAATGATAATACTCTTTTTAACTTTAAAAAGTCATTATATTGCTCTTTTGTAACAACTTTATCCATTACCCTTGATGCCGATTTTAAGATATTTACAGGTGGATAAAAGCCTTGTTCTGTTAAATCCCTTGTTAAAACTATATGTCCATCTAAAATTGACCTACTTTGATCTGCTATTGGGTCATTCATATCATCGCCATCAACTAAAACAGTAAAAAAAGCTGTAATTGAACCTAATTTATTATTTCCAGCTCTTTCCATAAGTTGTGGCAAAAGAGCAAAAACTGAAGGAGGATAACCTCTACTAACAGGTGGTTCTCCAGTGCTTAAACCAATTTCCCTTTGAGCCATTGCAAACCTTGTAACACTATCCATCATAAGCAAAACATCATGACCTTTATCTCTAAAGAATTCAGCAATACTCATAGCAGTAAAAGCCCCATATTTTCGCATTAAAGCTGATTCATCTGAAGTTGCTGTTACTAAAATTGTATTTTCTAAATTTCCACCAAGATTATAGTGAATAAACTCAGGTATCTCTCTTCCCCTCTCTCCTATTAGTGCAACAACTTTTATTTGAGCTTCGCAACCTTTTACAATCATTCCCATAAGTGTTGATTTTCCAACTCCACTTCCAGCAAAAATACCAACTTTTTGCCCTTTTCCACATGTAAGCATTGAATCAATTGGCTTCACACCTGTTGCAAATTTTTGATCAATAATTCCCCTTTCAAGTGGTGACATAGATAGCTTATTAATCGGAACACTTCCTTCTATATCTCTAATTTTTCCTGCATCATCAATTGGTTCTCCCAAAGCATTTACAACTCTTCCTAAAAGCCCATATCCACACTTAATTGTAAGTCCGTCCCTTTGAAGAAAAACCTTATCATCAACTTTAAATCCATCAATAAACGAAAATGGAACTATTGTAAAATATATGCTCTCCAAAGTAGTAACCATCCCCAAAACACTATAAGTTTTTTGAACAGACTCAATTCTTACAATATCCCCAACAGCCACATCAAGTCCTGTTCCTGTAAGTGTAATAGCTGATATGTGAGTTATTCTTCCAAAAGCTATTGTAAGATTTGTTGGGTCTATTTTATTTAAAATATCATCTATATTCATTTCATCTCATCACACATTTTTTTATATAAACTATCTTGAGTGTTTTCAACTTTTTTACACTTCTTTAAATATTCATCTTTTTTTGCTTTATTATTCAAATTATTATATAAACCAACAATATCATAGTATATTTTTACCTCATCATTTGCTTTTATTTTTCTAGAGTTTTTAAGTGTTTCAAGAAGTAAATCCAATGATTTTTGCAAATTTACATCTTTTGATACTCTTGCTAATTCCATCTCAACAAATGGAGAATACACAAAAGCTTTAAAATCTTTTTGTTTCAAGTAGAGTTTTTCCAAAATATCATTTGCTTTTTTTTCTTCATTTTTCGATATTAAATAGAAGTAGTAATCATGATAAAAATCTATAATTGCGGGATTGCTTTCACTTTGCTTTATATAATCTTGATTATAATTTGTGTAGATAAAAAATTTCTCCATGCTATTTGGATTATCTTTCGCTTTATTTATTTGATACCTTACAAGAAACTCATTTGCTAAAGCTTTTTTATCATTTATCATCTCTATTTTTGCAGAAAAATCAAATGCATCATCAAGTTTATTTAAAGAAAGTGCCATTTTTTCTAAAAAAAGATATATATTTGGGTCTTTATTTGTATTAAAAATATCTTTTAATTGATAAAACATCTTCTCATCTGCAGTTTCTAACAAACACTCAAAAAAGCTATATTTTAAAGCATCATCTTCTATTAATTTCTCATAAGTCTCATTTGATGCATTTTGCAAAATATGGCTTAAATCAGAACATAAAGAGTTTTGCACCTTATCTTTTATTATCTCTAAATCAATTTGGCTAAAAACTTCATCCATATTTTTATATCCAAACCTTTTAGCAACTTCATTTGAAATTTTTTTATAAATAGCTTGAATTTTTAGAATATTTTCATATTTTTTATCTTTTAAATCTATCATTAACTCTTGCATTAAAGCTTTTTGTTGCATCTCTTCACTATCTTCATACTTTTGTGCTATTACATTTGGAGCAATTACTCCTTGCCTCATCAAAATCTCATCAAGATATATAGCTGCACTTTTTGAATACAAACCATTTGCATAATCATCAATAATATCTTTATAAAGCTCTTTTGCCTTCTCCAAATAGTAGTTTGTTTTATCATACATTCGCATATAAGTATTTGCTAATTTATACTTATAACTTTCTATTTGCTCTTCTTTTGTAGTTGTATTTAATAATTCAATTAATATTTCAGCAGCATATTCAGGCATATTTGCTTTTAATAGTTTATCTATTTTTTTATTTGCTAAATATGTATCAACAGCATAAAATTCAATATTTGTTTTTAATACTTGACTTATTAATTCACTAGCTTTCTTACTATCATTTGCCAAAACATAAACATCAAAAAGCTCATCTGCAACAAGAGTTGCAATAGTTTTATCCTTTGTTGATGATAAAATTTCTATTAAATAAGAAGCTGATTTAGAGTAATCTTTTTGATGTTTAAAAACCTTTGCCAAAGCAATTTTTCCATATGTTTTTGTCAAATTATTATCAAAATTATCAACTATAATTTGTGCAAAATATTTTGCATCATTTATTTTATTTACAGATAATTTTAAATCAACCAAAAGCATATAAGCATGAGCCAAATCAGCCTCATTTATTTGTGAAGAGTTTATCGCTTTTTCTAAATCTTCACTAGCATCAAGAAGTAATCTTTTATTCTCTTTTTTTAAAACTAATTCGGAATATAAAACTATAATATCTGAAGTTAAGATTTTAAGTTTATTTGTATCTTTTAGCTCTTTAATTTGATTAAATGCCTCATCAATTTTATTGTTTCTTGCAAGATATCTTATATTTTCAATTATATCAAAGCCATCTTTTATGGTCTGCTTTGTCTCTTCAGAAATCTGTTTTCCATTTGAATCTATAAAACTATAATAGAAATCTTTTTGGGCATTTAAAATATTTATAATAAAAAATATAGCTACTACTATTTTCAAGACTTTACCTTTTTTTCTTTAATTCATAAACATATGAGAAAATTTCTGCCATAGCTTTATAAAACTCATTTGGAATCTCTTTGTCAATCTCAATTTGATCATATAAACTTCTAGCTAATGCTGGATTCTCAATGATTGGAATATTATTCTCTCTTGCAACCTCTTTGATTCTAAGAGCAATAAAATCTATCCCCTTTGCAAGAACCAAAGGAGCTTTATTTTTTGTATTATCATAACTTAGTGCAATTGCATAGTGAGTAGGATTTGTGATAATAACATCAGCACTAGGAACACTACTCATCATTCTTTTTTGTGCCATTTGCATCTGAATTCTTCTAATTCTTCCTTTTACTTGAGGATCTCCCTCCATATTTTTATACTCATCTTTAATCTCTTGTTTACTCATTTTTAAAGATTTCATATAATAAAATTTTGTAAAATAAAAATCCATTATAGCAAAAATAATAATAATAAAAAGAATTGTTAAAATAAAAAATATACTCAAATTTACTATATTCTGTAAAGTAGCATTTGTATCTTGATTCATCATAAAGAGTATATCTTTGTATTTTAATGAAAATAACAAAAACATAACTGCCACAATTACAGCTAATTTTGCCGTTAATTTAAGAGCTTCCAAAAGCTTTTTTAGTCCAAAAATATTTTTAAGTCCTTTTATGGGATCTAGTTTTTGTAAATCTAATTTCAAAGGTACAGAAACAAAACCAAATTGAGCCCAATTTGTAACAAGTACCATCAAAAAAACTATCATAAAAAGTGGAGCAAGTGCCTTTAATAAGGTCATTCCTACTGAAAAAACTAAAGAGTAGTATAGGTTTCCATCCATCTCTTCACCAATAAAACTATATGAAAATAGCATTAATTTTTTTATCTCTGTTAGAGAAAATGTTGAAAAAAATAGTAGGTATAAAGAACCAAATAATAAAACAGCAGCTCCAACAACCTCAGCTGATTTTCCTACATTTCCCTCTTTTTTTGCATCTTCAATCTTTTTACTAGTGGGTTCTTCTGTTTTTTCTTCATCATCAGCCATATTTAGCCCCTATTGAAATTTATCAATAAAATATTGAGTAAAAGCATCTGCAAAAATCTCCATTCCTAAAATTAAAAATATGAATATTAGTGCGAATTTAAGCTGAAATGTTATTATAAATGGAGAAAAAGATGGCATAGATTTTGTACCATACCCATAATAAACATCCATAATAAAACCTACAAAAAACAGTGGTAGTGCAAATGCAAATGCAAATCCAAACATTCTTTTAATCTCATCAATCGCCAAAGAGATTCCATTATAAGAGAAAATATCAAAAGTTCCAAGATGAATAATTGAAAAACTCTTTACTAAAATAACCAAAGTCATCTCATACATTCCTGTTTGAAAAAATAGAACTATTGCTACCCAAGATAACATTTTTGCAACCAAACCCTCTTGAGAACCAGTACTTGGGTCAAACATCATGGCCATTGAAAGTGCAGTTGAATACTCAATAAACTCTCCAATAATTTTAACTGCAGAAAAAATAATATTTACAAACATAGCTGAAACTAAACCTAAAGTTATTTCAGAAAAAAGAGATAGTAGAAAATTTGCTTGGTTAATATTACTTTGTATATCAACAATTGGGTATATAAAAAAGGTAAAAAATAGTGCAAAGGCAACTCTTATTTTGGCACTTATTGCAGTATGTCCAAAAATTGGCATAAATGCAACAAAAGATAGAACTCTAGCAAATAAAAGCAGAAACTGAAATAAAACAGTCTCATTAAATAGTGATATTAAAGCTTCCATTTACTACATATAATCGAACTTATCGTCTATTTCTTTATTCTCTTCTTGAAGTTTTAAAATAGTGTTTGTATCAATATGTTCATCTTGATTATTTTGCTCTTCTTGTTTTTCTTTATGTTTTCCATCTTGATTTTGCTCACCTTGGCTAAAATCTAGATTAAATTTCACATTTTCATCAAAACTTTTATTAAGTGAATTTCTAAGTAAATTTTGATTTTCAATTAAAGCTTCAAGAGTTGCTTGACTACTAACACTCATACTAATAGTAAGATCACTATTTTTATCACTTTTCATCATAATAGAGATAGAACCTAAATGTTCAGGATGTAAGTTTACTCTAAATACAGTTACAGGAGGTCTATAATTTTCATACATCTGTCTTGCTATATCTGACATCATTTGCGACATTTGTTGTTTTGCCCCAATGATTTTTGATTGAATATTAAAAGATAGTGGAGAATTAACATTTATCACTTTATCTTCTTCTATATTTAAACTATTTTCCATTAAAGCAGCACTAGCTTCAACAGATTTTGTTATTAAATTTCTAACATCAACACTTCTAATATTTTTTTCATTTAGTAAAGTATCTAAAATTTGTCTTTTATCATTTAAATCTTTTAAATTACTTTTGTTTATTATCTCATCTAGGCTATTTTTCTTTTCAAGCTCAACATCATCCAAGCCAAGTTCCAAAATTGTTGCACTTTTTTGTATATCTTCTAAACTAGCCCCTTCTTTTAGAAGGTTTATCGCTTCTGCTTTATTAAAATTTAATTGAGTATTTAGTTGATTTTTTTGCTCACCTAAATATATATTAGAAACCACCTCTTTTTGTTGAACAATATTATTTGTTAAATCAGGGTTTTTTATAGCAAAATCTTCTTGTTTTTTCATACTATTTTGAATTAAAGCATCCATTAAAGATTTTGGATTATCTGCTACTTTTATCTCCTTGATATCAATATTTTTTAAATTATTCTCTTTATTTAAAGCTATAATTTCATTATTTGCCATAATTGTTGGCTTAGTAATACTGCTTTCTTCTTCAATTACAATATTATCTTCAAGAACATTTGCAATTAAAATATCATCTTTTGGAGTAGATATTGTAGTTTCAATAGTTTTTACATTTTTTTGATCTTGCAAACTATTTTTATCTTCAACTATTATTTTTTTTGCATCACTTATTAATTTATCCAACAAAGATGTAGCTGTATCATTTTTTACAATATCATTTTTTGGTTTTTCATCTACTTTTATATCTTTATTTTCTACATTCTCTTCAAGTTTAGGATTTGCAGATATCTCACTTTTTACATCACTTATTAGTTTATCCAACAAAGATGTAGCTGTATCATTTTTTACAATATCATTTTTTGGTTTTTCATCTACTTTTATATCTTTATTTTCTACATTCTCTTCAAGTTTAGGATTTGCAGATATCTCACTTTTTACATCACTTATTAGTTTATCCAACAAAGATGTAGTTGTATCATTTTTTACAATATCATTTTTTGGTTTTTCATCTACTTTTATATCTTTATTTTCTACATTCTCTTCAAGTTTAGGATTTGCAGATATCTCACTTTTTACATCACTTATTAGTTTATCCAACAAAGATGTAGTTGTATCATTTTTTACAATACTATTTTCAACTTTTACATCTTTCTCTTTTGGAGCTTCAGAACTTATGCCACTTTCAACATCTATATTGCTTTCAATGTTTTTATCAAGTAAAGCACT
>CAYQFC010000006.1:2510-8123 GCA_964416585.1 uncultured Aliarcobacter sp. | reverse complement strand
TTATGCCACTTTCAACATCTATATTGCTTTCAATGTTTTTATCAAGTAAAGCACTATTTAAAGTTTCAATAAAATTTTGTTTTTCTGGTTTTGTATCAACTAAATTACTATTTTCTTCTGGATTTATAACTTTATTCTCAAGTATTAAATCTTTAGCTTCTACAATTAATCTATCAAGTAAAGAGCCTGATGATAAGTTTGCTGTTATATTTTCCATATTATTTGCTACCGTTTCTGCACCAGTTTGAATAGTTTTTTCAGGTACAAACCCAAGATTTTTACTACTATCTATACTACTTTTTAAAATAGTATCAAATAGTGAAGCCTCAGTTTTTTCACCTTTTTGTCCACCTAAAAAAGATGTTCCACTATCTAAAGATGTTCCTTCTTGTGTAAAAATATCTATCGCATTCATAGTTTGGCCTTAGGCATTTAGAATTTCAATTGTTTTTGAATCAATTGCTTTATGAGTATTAAAAGCACTAACATTTGCCTCATACGACCTCATAGCTTCAATTAAATCAACCATTTCTATTACTGGATTTATATCAGGATAAGCAACATAACCCTCAGGGTTTGCATCTGGATGAGTTGGGTCATATCTTAAAATAGGCTTAGCATCACTTTGAACAATTGATTTAACTCCAACTCCTCTTAATGCCATATCTGAATTTTTATTATTAGTTACTTCTTTATCGTTTGAAACGGCTCTTTGCTGATTATTTGCAAGAAGTATATCGTGAAAAACAACTTGTTGTTTTTTATAAGGTCCACCCTCTTCTGTATGTGTAGTTTTTGCATTTGCAATATTTGCACTCACAACATTTATTCTAGTTCTTTGAGCTGTCATTCCTGAGCTTGAAACATTATAACCATCAAAAAAACCCATAATAAACTCCTTTTACTAAATTTGCATTCTTGTAACTTCTCTATAAGCATTAATTGCTTTATTCTTAACTTCTAATGCTAGTTTCAAAGATAACTCTGCCTCTTCAATTCTCTGAACAGCCTCTTGAAGATTATTAACCTTTCCTGTTGCAATTCCCTGCATTGCATTGTATCCATCTATTTGCTCATCATTTAACTCAGTTAAAGAGGCATTTAACATCTCTTGAAAAGATTTTGTATTACTTGATACTGGTTCGATACTTTTATTTAACTGATTTAACTGCACATCATTTAAAGAATTTACGATTGATGATATATTCATTTTAGCTCCTATTGTCTATCTTCTTTGTTGTTTGAATCAACTACATCTTTGATTACAAGCTCACTTAACATAGCATTGATTTTATCTTCATTATATTTAAATTCAAACTCTTTTCTTTTATTTTCCAAACTAAAAAGACTTATAATTAATGATACCATAATATTACTCAAACCTTTCAAAAGAAGAGTCATAACAACAATTCCAACCAACATCTCAATTGGAGTAAAAAGCTCATAGTTAAATAGAAAAAAAAGTATTGTTGCAAAAAAACCAGTAGCTATATATGTTTTAAATAGTCCGCTATTTATTAGATTTTGTGAGAATCTTTCTATTACCATTTTTTGCCAACAATAAAAAAATTAAAACAAATTTCAAGCAGCAAAGCAAACCTTTATTTCAAATTTAAAATTAAATTCTTTAAAACTAACTCCATTTGCAAAGTAACATCATCGTTTCTAAACTCATTTGCAAATACTCTTCTTAATCTACTTGTTGTTGCAATATTTGAACAACTTTTAATATTTCCTAAATATTTTACCATAAAATCTTCTTTTAAACTATTTTTTTTTCCTAAACTCACCAAAGACTTACTAATATTTTCACCTATTTGATAACTATTTGTATGATTAAAACATAGCATTAATTTCGTTTTATCAACAGAAAGCATTTTTATTAGAGCATAAACATCAGTTAAAGCACTCGGATCAGTTGAAGTTATAGCCAAAATATTATCAGAAATAGTCAAAAATTCTTTGACATAATCATTTAATCCAGCACCGGTATCAATCAATAGAAAATCAAAAATATCTTTATTTAAAATTTCATTTACAAAATTTGATAAAACAAAGCTATTTTTATAGGAGCTATACATAAAAGAGCTTAATCCTGAAAATAGAGAAATATTATCGTAGCTTGTTTTTGTTATTGAATCTTCAAAAGAACATCTTCCTTCTATATAGTCAAAAAAATTATATTTTGGTTTTACATCAAATAAAACTTGTAAATTTGCTAAACCTATATCTGCATCTAAAACAGCGACTTTATAAGAGTTTTTACTAAGCAAAAATGCTAAATTTGAAGTAATTGTGGATTTACCAACTCCACCTTTTCCTGAAGTTATTGTTATTAATTTTGTATTATAAGAGTTTTTTTTTACTTTTGTAGCCATTTCTACAAGCTTACTTGCTTGTGATGAGATATTGTTATACAAGTTTTATCTTCTTTGGCACATATTATTCATAAAACAGTCTATTAAAAAATTAGCATCAGCTACTATTAAATCATCAGGAACATTTTGTCCAATAGAAAAATATGTAATAGATTTTTTTGTTTTATATGCAAAAGATATTAAATTTCCAAAACTTTTTGTTTCATCTAGCTTTGTAAAAGTCAAATAATCAATATCTAATCTAGAATATGTTTTATAAACTTCCAATAAATCACTATATTTCACATTTGCCGGAAGAACTAAAACTTTTTCAATATTTAGCTCTTCTACTCTTTTTTGATACTCATTTATAAGCTCTATTTTATCGATATCATATTGGCTAGAACCAGCTGTATCTATAAAGATATAGTTGCAATCTTTTAATCTTAAAAGTGCTTCTGAAAAATCTTCAGGATTTCGCACAATCTCTAAAGGTAATCTCATAATATTTGTATATGATTGAAGCTGTTCAATTGCTCCAACCCTATATGAATCCAATGTTATAACCCCTACTTTATAATTTTGTCCAAGTTTATATGCATATCTTGCTGCTAGTTTTGAAATCGTTGTAGTTTTTCCAACTCCAGTTGGTCCAACCATCATAATAACTTTTCTTTGAAATCTTCTTAAAGGTACCTCATGTTTTACAGGAATTACTCTTCTTAGAATTAATCTAAAAAAATCATCTATTTTTTTTGGATTTTTCTTAAATGCAAGTGGTAGCTGTTTGATTGTTTTTTTCATAATAGTATATGTCATCTCAGCATCAAACTCATTTTGTTCAAAAATATTATACATAGAGATAAATTCAGGCGGAATAGTTAAATCATAGAGTTGACTTTTTGGTTTCCAAAGAGTTTGCTGCACTTTTTCTAATGCACTTTGCATCTTAAAAAACTCTTCTTTAAAGTCATATATTTTTGCTCCGCCTGAAGCTTCTACAACTTTTTTACTAATTAATGGCTTATCTCTTTTTTTATTATCATCTTCAATAGCAACAACAATTTCATACATATCTTGCCCATTTTCCAAAGCATTAGATACTTTTTTTGTTGATACCACAATTGCATCTTCACCACACTCTTTTTGTGCAAGACTTAATGCAATTGTTGGAGTTTCACCCAAAAAAGATAGCATATTCATTTTAATCTTCCATCTTTATATATTTGCTCAATAGTTCCATCAAGATTTTTAAATCTAATAAAATCTTTATTTTCATAAATTATTTTGCCTTTTCGCTCTATTTCAAGACCGCCAAAATTAAAAACTATTGTCTCATCCGAAAACTGTTTTATGCTTTTTTTACAAATTATTGTATTTTTATTTATGTGGTGCTTTGCAATATAAATCTCATTTTGAATATCATTTAAAGAGATAGGTTCACAAGATTTATTTACATTTGCACTATTTTGAACTCTTATTTTAGAAGCTACTATTTGTTCATCTAGCTTAATAGCCTCTTTTGCAACAATCACACTTGTTGCTTCTAGAGTAATATTTAATAAAATAGCCAAAAAACTAAGCTTTAATATCAAATATTCTTCCCCCATTTACACTACTAAATTCAGTAACAAGCTCTTTATACATATCTTGCATTGGTAAAACTATAGCCGACAATTTCTTATTTAGTACATTTAAATCTTTTATATTTGCTTCTAGCTTATCAACTTTGGCTCTATAAATATTTACATCAATACCATTTTGTATCTCTTTTACTAGCTCCTTATTAAGCTCTGATTTTAGTTGTATTATATTATCTATAAAGCCCTGTTTTAAATCATTTCTCTTAAGAAGTTCTTCGTGTTTAGCCTCTTTTATATCTGCGATATCATCATTTATTGATTTTTTAAGGCTATCTATTGCTAAATTCATTTGCACTATTACATTTTCTACCACAAGAATCCTTTATTTATTATTTTTACTTAAAAATTCAAACAACATATCTGAAATCCCAAAAGTTCCTGCTGATTTATCCGAAATAGCTTGTATATACATACTTTTTACAATATCACTTCCCACTTCTTCTCCAGCAATACTAGTGTTTCTTAAAGATACATCCATAATTTGGTTTATAAAAAACGATTCAAAATCATTACTAATCTCTCTTAATTTAGCTTCATCTTTTATATCTTTTGTATCAATATTATCAAATTTTTTACTATTTAAAATATCTTTATTTATCAAATTATTGCTATTTATTTCCATATTACAATCCTATTTGAGTAAGCTTTAACTCTTCATTTCCGATTCTTTTAATCTTTAATCCAAATTTTCCTTCAACAATAACAGCTTCACCTTCACCAATTTTCACACCATTAACCAATATCTCTAATGGTTCATTCACCATTTGCTCTAATTCAATAATCTCTCCAACATCCCATCTTAAAATATCTTTTAAAAGTACAACTTTTGTCCCTATTCGAACACTTAATTTTAGTTTGACATTTTGTAATAGATCAAGATTTTTTGGTATATAATGTGGTGTGTTATGAGAAACTACCTGAGCTTGAGGTTTTATTTTTGACTCATCTTCAACTACAACAGTCTTACTACTAGCTCCTGTAATTTGAGAAAAATATGGTGCAATTTCACTACTAAAATTTACAATAACACTATAATTTTCACCATCAATATCTAAATTAAAATCAAAGCTATCTGTTTTAGAAATAGTGTCTACTTCAACAATTTCTCTATTTTTAATCTCAAATTTTACACTTCCAATATCAGAAAAACCCTGTGCATTTGCAGCCGTACAAAAACTACCACAAACATTTGAAACTATCTCATTTAAAGCATCTAATGTCTCATCATCAAGATTTGTCTTTAAATCTCCCATACCTCCAAGCATCAAAAATTCAAAATTTGTTGCACTTTTTGTTGGTATATAAAATTTTATTGATGAAGATAGGTTTTTAAAATCAAATTTTGATTCACAAAAAATAGCTTGTTGATTTTCAAAATTTGAAACATCAAATACTTTAACATCTGATGTTTTTGCCTTTTTGCCCAACAACTGCTCTAGTGTATTTGCTAACTCTTCTTTTAAAATATTTGATAAATCTGATGCCAAATTTTTACCTTAATTATTATTTTCTAACTCTTCTAGCAAATATGCTTTTAATTTCATCATATCTTCAGTTGGAAACTTTCTTTCAATATCGCCTCTTGTTACTTTTACAAAAAAATCTTTTGAAGC
>CAYQFC010000006.1:0-2410 GCA_964416585.1 uncultured Aliarcobacter sp. | reverse complement strand
CTAAAATCTATAAATGAGTCCATATAAGGTCGATTTAAAAACTGCTTTGCACTAAACATCTTTAAATCTTGAATTAATTGAATTGCTGTTAGAAAATCTGCATCTTGGTCATTTAAAAGAGATTTTATTAAAGTTATTTGTATAGAAGCATCATTATATCTTCCAGCTTCAAGAAGTGCGGCAACAATTAAATACATGGTATACTTATCTTCTAAATCATACTCATTTTGAAGATATTCAAGAGTTTTAATTGTCTCATTTGGAAGATTATAGTGTAAATCCTTTATTGCTTTAGTTCTTAAATAAGATGGTGAATTTCCACCTATTATCTTCATATCGGCTTTGTTAAATATTCCTAATCCTTTTAAAATATCAATATAATATTTTGTAACCAACAAAGGACCTTCCAAAAAATAATTATTTAATGTAAGTGGAATTGTATCTTGAAGTCTTGCATAATAGTCAAAATCACTCTCTTTATTTTTTCTTTGAACAAGTCTTATCAAAAGAGTAAATGGATCTTTTATATACTCATTCAAAAGAGGATGAGCAACCAAACTTCTATTTTCATCCATAGATTTTAAAAAATCCATTGCTTGAAAAAATATTGTATTTTCAAAATTCAAAGCCTTATCTGTAAATTCAAACTCTGGTTTTACAAATTGTTTATAAATCTCTTTTCCAAAATAGTTATACATTCCTTGTTCTGATTTTATTGAGTTTTCTATATAATCTTTATCTCTAATTGTTGCATTTATTTTATTTGCAGAAACCAAGTAAAGTGCTAAATATAACTTGTTTCCAGGATGAAGTTTATAGGCTTTTTCAAAATATTTATAAGCATTATTATGATCATTTATTTGTGCATAAGATAGGGCTAAATTATAGTAGATATAAGATTTTGTATCATCTTTTAGCATCTCTTTTAACTTTGCGACTCTTAAAATTGGATCACCTTTTACTAAAGCTAAAAATTTTGCATTATACTCAACCATTCCCTCTAAATTTAGAATATTATCCTTGTCATTATAGATAAAACCCTTTATACTATCATAGATAATCTCTTGAGAATCAGAAAAAACAAATGGTGCAAAATAAAATAAGAAATCAATTTTTCTATCACTATCAAAATTAATAACTGAATTTAGATACTCATTTGATGTAAACTTATTTTTATTAAAATACATCTCTAAAGGCAAATCAATATTTGCTTTAAAAGTAAGCTTTCTACTATTTATTGCATCTAAAGTCTCTTTTAATCTATCTAATCTATTTAATTTTAACTCAACAAAAGAGCTAAGCCATAGAATTTTATCGATTGTATTAGGATTTTGTGTACTATTTTTTGCTTGATTTAAAAGTAAACTGGCTTTTTCATAATTTTTAAGCTTTATATTTAAAAGGGCTTTTTTTAAATCAACATTAAAATCTATTGTATTTAAAACTTCTAAAGCCGCTTCATAATCTTTTAATATCACATATGTATCAGCTAACATTCTTTTTGAGTGTGTTGATAAATTTTTGTCCTTTCTTGCTACCCTTACAATAGTATCAAGATATTTATTATCTTTACTAATTAAATAGAGATAATAACAAGCAGATAAATATGAATAGCTTTGATTTTTTGCAATATTTTCATTTGAATAAATTTTATTTAGATACAAAATAGCTTTATCTATTTGATTCATCTTGTAATATGATATCCCTATATTTAAATAAGAAGGAACTTCCAAAATTTTTGATGTTCTTAAAAATAGTACAATAGCCTCTTCATACTCTTTTTTATTTAAGTGTAAAACTGCTTTATTAAAATCAACTTGTAAGGCTAAATTTTCTTGAGATTTTTTTAGTTTTTCAAATTGAAACAAAATCTCAGGTTGAGACTCTATTAAATCATTATTTGCATATAAAATATTTACTAATAAAAAAAAACTTAAAACTATTTTATATATAAACTTCATAAAATATTGCCTAAACCATCACATTTACTTGAGCATATAACTCTTCATTTCTCTTCTCAAGTTCATCAACCCTATTTTTTAGATTCATATTTTCAATTCTAACTTCCTGCAAATCATTTCTTGCAACTTCTAGATTTCCTTGATTATTTTTTAATGTATTTGCACTAATTTTTACCTGTTTTTCATATCTATCAATAATAGTTTCTAATCTTGTCATATCATCTTGGATAATATTCTTCTCTTCATTTACCTTCTTATATAAAGATTTATAAATACTAGCTGTTGAAAAAAAATAGAGTAGTAGTATTCCTAAAACAACTATTAATAAAAAATTCTCCAAAAATCTCTTCCTTAATATTTCTTTAATAGAAGAGAAAAACTCTTCTATTAAGTATTTACCTATCTTTTTAAGTTAATCAAAGTATTTAACAACTCATCAGAAGTTGTAA
>CAYQFC010000005.1:0-20643 GCA_964416585.1 uncultured Aliarcobacter sp. | reverse complement strand
CATTTGAGCTTATCATCTCAGATATTGTTAAATCTGCACCAAACTTTTTAACAACGCTTCTAAAAGGTAAATCTGTATAACCTGCAAGTGGTGCTAATACCACTAAAGGTTTTGAAAAGTCTAATTTTTTTTTCATTATTTATATGATAGATTTTCTAAATTATAGTGCTTTCCAGCATCTTTTAAATCGATTAAGGCTTTAAATGCAATAAAATCTCCATCACTTGTAGAGGCTAAAACTTCTCTTACTTTATCAAGCATTTCAAACTCTAATAAAATATACAAATAAGCACTTATTGCCTCTTCATTTTGATTTGAAAGTTGTTCAAAAAGATCTATTATCTTATCAGGATTTAAACTAGTTTTATAATTTTTAGCCATCTCAATATAATCATTTTTTGTAAGTTTAATATTTTTTACAATATCTAGAATTTCACTATTTTCAAATCCAAATTCACTATTTTCTCTATCTTTTTCAAATAATTTACAAGCCATCTCTTTATCAAAATTTATATTTTTATAAACTTTTTTAATTGTTGTCATGCTTTTTTCACTTAAAACTTTTAAAAATGCAGTTTTTACAATATTTTGATCATAATTTTCAGCTTTTTTTACAATATCAAGTGCAAAATCTACTTGTTCGTTTATTTTATTTAATAAATTTTGTTTAGCTAAAGCTGAGTTTTCTTGAGGTTTTATACTCTTTTCAGATATATATTTTCCATCATTTATATTTTGAATAGAGCTAATAATCTTATTTAACTCTTCATTTGATGAGCTAAAAATCTCTTTTGATACTTTTATATCTAGTTGATTTAAAACATTTGCTAACTCTTTAAATCTTTTTGTTTTACAAATAGATTTTTGCTCTTTATCCAAAAGCTTATTTTCTATCAAAGAGTAAGTTGTATCAATATCAGAATCAAGAGCCTTTAATCTAAAGTATTTTGCAAGTCCATAAAAAATAATGTGTAAATATGTAACAAGTGCCAATAATACAACAGGTAAAATAACCCAAACAGCAACAGGCAGGGCTAAAGAGTACTCAAACATAGAAAAAGTGTACTCTCCCAACTCCAAACTATGTACAAATCCAAACACCAAGATTATTAAAAGTATTGATGCAATAATATAATTTTTAAGACCCATTCTCTTTCCTTATTAAAATTTATTTTTACAAGTTTTGATTATACAAAAATTTTTATAAATTACTTATGATATGGATGATTGTTTTTTATAGCCAAGGCTCTAAAAATCTGCTCACTTAAGACCAAGGTAGCAATTTTATGTGCAAAAGTAAGATTACTTAAAGATATTACACTATCGCACTTATCTAAAAACTCTCTTTGAAAACCGTAAGCTCCACCTATAAAAAAATTTATCTCACTTTTATCTTCTAAGAGCTTAGAAAAAGCAAAGCTATCAATACTTTTTCCTAAAACATCTAAAGCAATATTATAAGATTTCAAATATGGTAAATAGGTCTTTGTATATATCTCTTTTGATTCAGCTTCTCCAATTGTTTGGGCTTTTGCTATATCTTTGTTAAATATATAAAAAACTTCAACTTTTGCATATTTACTTGACATTTTAATAAACTCTTTTATTAATTTATCAAAATCATCATTTGTAGGTTTTACTATTGAGTAGATATTAATTTTCATCTAAAATAGCACTTCCAACACAATTAAACTTTACATTTCCTATAATATCTTCTGGTTTTACTCCACCAATAGCACAAACAGGATGCTTTGATATTTTTGCAAGATAGCTTAGTTTATCTCCTAAAATATTTGAAATATCTTTAGTATTTGTAACTCTATAAGCTCCCAAACCTATCATATCAAAATCAAAATTATTTGCTTCAAGAATTTCTAATTCATTATGAGTTGAAAGCCCCAAAAGTTTATCTTTTACCTTTGCTCTTAGAAGTTTCATTGCTAATTTTTTATCATTTGCTACTAATAAAAAATCCTCTTGTCCTATATGAAGCCCATCTGCATAATCAATTAACTCTATTTTATCATTTATAATTATTGGAATATTTAGATTTTTTTTAAGAAAAATTAAGTTCTCTTTTTGTACCTCTAAGTTTGAAACTTTATCTCTATATTGTAAAAGCTTTACATCATATCTTTTTAATATTTCCAAAAAATTTTGAAGTGAGATTTTTTTTCTTTGTAGTGTTTCATAATCACATAAAACATATAAGTAGTTGATAGCTTCGGGCTTAAATCCCAAAGCTTTCTCTAATCTTTTGCTCATTTAAGAGATTTTTTCCTCATTTTTAAAGATAGTTAATAAATCAGTAAGAGTTTTTTTCATCTCTTTTCTATTTACAACCATATCAATAGAGCCTTTTTCTAGTAAAAACTCAGCTCTTTGGAAACCTTCGGGTAAATCAGCTCCAATAGTTTGTTTAATTACTCTTTGTCCTGCAAATCCAATCAATGCACCTGGTTCTGCCATAATAATATCACCCAAAAATGCAAATGAAGCAGAAACTCCACCCATTGTTGGATCTGTTAAAATAGAGATATATGGAAGTTTATGGCTATCTAGTTTTTTAAGAGCTGCAGATGTTTTTGCCATTTGCATCAAAGAAAAAGTTGATTCTTGCATTCTAGCTCCTCCAGAAGCAGATACAATAATAACAGCTTGGTTTTTCTCTATAGCCCTATTTACAGCTCTTACAATCTTTTCACCCTCAACACTTCCTAAACTTCCACCCATAAAAGCAAAATCAAAAACTACAAGTTGAACGGGAATTGAGTTTATTGTACACTCTCCACTAATCACACTTGAAACCCTTCCTGTTTTAGCCAATCCCTCTTCAACTCTTTTTTTATATGAAAGTTTATCTACAAATTTTAAAGGGTCATTTGGTTTTAAATTTGCATCAAACTCTACAAAACTATTTTCATCTGATAAAATTTCTACTCTTCTTTTTGCCCCTATTCTCATATGAAATTCACATTTTGGGCATACATTATCTTGATTTTCCACTTCTTTAAAGAACATCAAAGAGCTACAATTAGGACATTTTACCCAATGGCTTGGTGCATCTTTTTTTGTTGCTTGTTCTTTATTTTTATTATCAAATGAAATTTTGCTAAATAGGTTTTTTAAATCCATAAATTCTCCTTTTAAAAATTATATTATAGTTAAATATTTTTAAACTTATCTAGTTCGTCTAATTTTTCCCATGGATAATCAGGCTGACCAACCTGTCCTCTTGCAGCAACATCTGCATATAAAAATGTAGTAGAGCTTGGCTTGTCCAATTTAAACTTATCTGTAATCCATTTTGGAGTTAGTGGAAAATTATCCATTACAAAAC
Organism: uncultured Aliarcobacter sp.; assembly: GCA_964416585.1. Taxonomy (GTDB): domain Bacteria; phylum Campylobacterota; class Campylobacteria; order Campylobacterales; family Arcobacteraceae; genus Aliarcobacter. The sequence goes on along the minus strand of CAYQFC010000005.1, from coordinate 17,303 downwards.
TTGATAAAACATCATCATTATATTTTGTATATGTTCCCATTGTATCAACTGCCACCGATGTTGGTCTTGCAACACCAATAGCATAAGAGATTTGCACAATCGCTTTTTTAGCAAGTCCTGATGCCACTATATGTTTTGCTATCCAACGTGCTGCATACAATCCGCTTCTATCAACTTTTGTATAATCTTTACTACTTTGAGCTCCTCCGCCAATTGGTGCATATCCACCAAAACTATCAACTATTAGTTTTCTTCCTGTTAATCCACTATCGTGAAGCGATGAGTGATTTACATATCTTCCTGTTGGATTTATATGAATAATTGTATTTTTTTTATCATAAAGTTTATCTGGAAGTCCTGCATTATCGATTAAATCTTGAATAATAGCTCTTACTTCTTCAATTTTTAAGTTTTCGTTTGAAGGTGCTGAAACCACAATAGTATGAATTTTTTGTGGGAGACAATTTTCAAAATTCTCTTTAGTTCCATAATCAATAGTAACTTGAGTTTTTATATCAACTCCAAATTTATCGCTATTTTTTAAAGCATAGTTATAAACTGTATCACTTAATCTTCTAGCATAAACAATGGCTGCTGGCATATATTCAGCTGCTTCATTTGAAGCAAATCCAAACATAATTCCTTGATCTCCAGCTCCAATCTCTCCTGTTGTTTGATCAACACCTTGACTAATATCTGGGCTTTGTTGATTTAATAAAACTTGAACTTTTACCTCATCTGGATGAAGTGCTTGTTCTTTTGTAAAAGCACTTTTACCGTCATAACCAATTTTTGCTAGTGCATCTTTTACTATTTTTTCATAATCACTTTGTGATAATTTAGCATTTGATTTAACTTCACCACCAATAATAACATGCTTTCCAGCAACAAAAACTTCACTAGCAACTCTTGAGTTACTATCTTCAATTATTAATCTATCAACTATACTATCAGCTATAATATCGGCACACTTGTCAGGGTGTCCAGGGCTTACAACTTCACTTGTAAATAGATATTGTGATTTTTTTTCCATTTTGTTTTCCATCCTTTGTTTTCCACAAGCTTCTGCTTGAGTTGTTTTCCATTCTTTGTTTTCCATTTTTTCTTTTTTAAAAAATATAAGAAATTAAAATAAGATATAAAGAAATCAATTTTCCCAAAAGGGAAAAAAGTTTTTTATTTTAACTAAATTTTACTTTAGTTCTATAAGATTATTCAACAGTTACAGATTTTGCCAAGTTTCTTGGCATATCCACATCATTTTTAAGTCTAATAGAAATCTCCATAGATAAGATTTGAAGAGCAATTAACATCTCAAAAAACTCCAACATATAGTGGTTGCAATCATTTATTTTTATAAAATCATCTGCAAGTTCAAAATTAAGAGAAGATATTGCACAAATTGTACTATCTCTAGCACTAAGCTCTTCAACATTTGATTTTATCTTATCATAAAGCATAGTTTTTGGCATAAGCGCAATTGTAAAAAGCTCTGGGTCTGCTAGAGCAATTGGACCGTGCTTCATCTCACCAGCTGGATAACCCTCAGCATGTAAATATGAAATCTCTTTTAATTTTAAAGCACCTTCCAAAGCAAGTGGATAGAAAACATCTCTTCCTATAAAGAAAAATCCATGACCGTGAAGATACCTTTTTGATAATCTTTTTGCTTTTTCGTGAATATTTTCAGTTACTTTTAGGGCTTTTGGAACTTCTCTTAATACTCTTATCTCTTTTTCTAAAATTTCTTTAGAGATTGTTTTTTTAATTTGCCCAAAATATAGACTTAACATCCATAAAACAACAGTTTGAGTTGAAAATGCCTTTGTTGAAGCCACCCCTTTTTCAATACCAGCTCTTGTCAAAATTGTAGCATCTGCAACTCTTGTCATTGAAGAGTTATCAACATTACAAACAACCAAAGTTTTAAGCCCAGCTGTTTTTGCCATCTTCAAAGCTTCTAAAGTATCAGCTGTTTCCCCACTTTGTGAAATTACCACAAAAAGAGTATCTTTTGTCAAAAGTGGCTCTTTATATCTAAACTCACTAGCAACCTCAATAGAGCATTTTATTTTTGATAATCTTTCAAACAAATATGAAGATGTAAGTCCTGCATGGTATGAAGTCCCACAAGCACAAATTTTAATCTCATTAATACCTTCTAAAATAGAAGCTTCAATCTCATCAAAATTTATCTCACTATCTTTTACACGACCAAGCATAGTATCGCTTACAACAACACTTTGTTCGTAAATCTCTTTCTCCATAAAGTATCTAAAACCATCTTTTTGTGCATATTGTTTTGAAGTTGGAAGTTTTGACCAAACTATATTTTTAGAGAAAAACTCTATTCCTTTTTTACTTGCAACTCCACCAATTTTATCATCAAGATATACAACATCACTAGCAAGTCCAATAAGTGCCGAATCAGAAGATGCAAATAAAACCTCATCAGGCTCTATTCCTTTTCCAACAATCATAGGACTTCCTAATTTATAAAAATATATATTTTCTGGTTCATCTTTTGTAATTAGCAAAATTGCATAAGCACCTTCAAGCCTTTTTATAGTCTCTTGAAATGCTTTTTTTGCATCTTTTAGTTTATTGTTGTAGTGTTCAAAAAGATGAACAATTACTTCTGTATCTGTTTGAGATACAAATTTATGCCCAAGAGCCAAAAGCTCATCTTTTAGCTCTTTGTAGTTTTCAATTATTCCATTGTGTACAACATAAGAGTATTCACCTAAATGTGGATGTGCATTAACTTCTGTTGGTTTTCCGTGTGTTGCCCATCTTGTGTGTCCAATTCCTAAATTATAGTTTTTACAAGAACTTGCATTTACTTTATCTTCAAGATTTACAAGCTTTCCAACTGCTTTAAAAACATCAATATTTTTCTCATTTAAAACAGCAATTCCAGCACTATCATAACCTCTATATTCAAGCTCTTTTAAACCATCTAATAAAATTTTACAAGTATCATATTTACCAATATATCCAACTATTCCACACATAATTTTCCCTTATTTTTATATAATATTTATCTTAAAATCTAAGATTATATTTAATTCTTACTAAATATCAAGAATATCCAAAAGCTCTTTATGAATCTTAGAATTAGAAGCAACTATATATTTATCCTTAAACATATCAAAGTTTGTACCACTTATATTTGTGATTTTTCCACCAGCTTCACTTAAAATAATCACTCCAGCACTAACATCCCAAGGCTTTAAATTCATCTCGTAATACCCTTCATAAACACCACTTGCTACTAAACATAGATCAATAGATGCACTTCCTAATCTTCTTAAATCTTGACAATGTGGCAAAATACTCTCTATTTTTTTTATAACATCTTTTAAATCTTTTGTATTTTCGCCACTACTATATGGAAAGCCAGTTGCTAGAAGTGATTTTTGTAAACTATTTTCACTACTTACGGCTATTTTTTTACCATTTAAAAAAGCCCCTTTTTTATGTTTTGCAAAATATAACTCATCTAAAATAGGATTATACACAACTCCAATATATGGTTTTTTATCTCTATAAACTCCGACACTAATAGCACAATGAGGCACACCATTTACAAAGTTTGTAGTGCCGTCTATTGGGTCTATTATAATTGAGTTATTAAACTCTATATCACTATTATTTGACTCTTCAGCAATAATATTGAACTCTTTAAATTTTTTGCTAAACTCTTTTTTTAAAAACTCTTCAACTGCTAAATCATATTTAGTAACTAAATCTTTTTTTGCTTTAAAATTTACCTCTTTTTTACTATAAAAACCTTTTTCTAAAATCTTTCCTGCTTTTTTTATAATTTTTATCAACTCTTTTTTCATAATTTCTCCAATTTTTTGCTAATTGTACCTAAAAAATATTTTTATATATAAATAAAAAAAGCACCCCATTTTGAGGTGCTTAAATAATAAATAAAAAACTGTTTTCCCTAAATTACTTAAAGAAATAGATAATTGCTCTTGTGATATTTAAATGATATTTTAATAATGTAATTTTTATGTAATATTTCTTGACTCAAATCAAAAAAATTAAGAATTTATTGTATATCTAAAAATATTTTGATTATTTTCATATAAAACTTCATACTCTATTTCATATTTTTTACAAATATTACAAACCATAAAAAGCCCCAAACCAAGCCCTCTTTTTCCATCATCTTCTCTATAATTCTTTTTAAAAACTAGTTGTTTATTTCTAATTTCATTTCCATAACTTCTAAATTCCAAAATAGTTATTTTACCTATTTTTTTCAGTATCACATTTATATCTTTTTCAATAAATCCGTATTTTATCGCATTTGATATATTATTATCTATTAATCTTTCAAGTTCTATATCATTTATATTTATTAAAATATCACTTTGTAAATTATCTTTAATTGGCTTAAAATTAACCTTACTCATGGTTTTAAAAAACTTAATTCTATCTTTTATAGCCCCTTTAAAATCAATCTCTTTTTCTTTGTATTCAAGACTATTTGAAGTTATTAAATATGATAAATCCTCGTAAGAGTTTGAAAGCATATTTATTGAAGCATCTATTTGTTCCAAAAAGATATTTAAAGAGTTATTATTATTAAACTTTTTTATTAGTTCCCCATTCATCATAATATTTGTAAGAGGAGTTCTTATTTGATGTACAGTATCAGCAATAAATCTTTTGTTTTCTTCCAATAAAGATATGTTTATATCAATTTCATTTTTGAAATTATCATATAAAATATTATATTTCTTTGCAATTTTTGATAGCTCATTATCATATTTTAAAATATTATTATCTATTTTTTTTGACTCTCTAAGTCTTTTTAAAATCTCCTCAATAGGTTTTGTAAATCTATTATTTATAAAAGTAAAAATTAATAATAATATAAAAATTATCACAACCAAAGATGCAATAAACAGATTTTCTACACCTGAAATAAACTCTATTTTTTCTCTTAAATCTATTTTTAACTCCATTACAACATTTTCATAACCCAAATAATCTTGCATATTTTTATCAAAAACTGACATAATTTTTAAGTGAAATCCATCTTTAATCTCTTCAAAATCAGAAAAATTAATAGCTGCATTTACAATACTGTTTTCTTTCTCTTTAAGATTTATAATATTAAGAGATTTATAGATATTTTCTGTGTTTTCAGCAAAAAATGTATTTATTAAATTATAGTATGAATAGCCATCTTCGTTTTTAAAAACTCTATAAATATTTATTTCGCTATTTGTTTGAATAGCTTTTACTAAACCATCAAGTGATGTATTTGTTGTTGCTTTATTTACAAAGGATAGTTCTAAAAAAGTATTTTCTTCAATAAAAGAGTAAGAATATAGTCTATACTCCATACTAGCTGGATTATTGTTTATAAATTTTGAAAAATATATATTTCCATCTTTACTTTTGTCTAATAAATTCCTTGCATCGCTTATATTTGTCAAATCAAGATTTAAATCTTTTTGAAATGTTGTTTTGAATACTCTATAATTTTCATCTATTAAATATAGTTCAAAATCATAATTTTTTAGATAGTATTTCGATTTTAAGGCAGCTTTTAATGCTTGAAGATTTAGAGTTTTATCTTTTTTTAACAACAAAAGAGCTTCACTTGATATTTTTTTAAAAATATCTTTCTCTTCTTGAAAATCTAGATTCTTATTTAAAATAGAGTTTGCAATTGCCTTTTTATGAAGAACAACCTCTCTTTCAATAAAACTTTTTATATCTTGTTCATACTGCTTTTTATAAGAGAGATAGTTTAAGACCAAAGTGAAAATTAGCACAGCTGATAAAAAAAGCAAAAAAAGATATAGCTGATGCCTTAGCTTCATCTTTTAATCCTTTGTTTCAATCCTGTATCCAACTCCAATTTCAGAGAAGATAAATTTACCATCTTTTTCAAAATATTTTCGTAAGCCATTTACAAGTTGCCTTATAGGATAGACCTCTTTAATCTCATTTTCCCAAATATAGTTTTCTAAAGCTTGTGTAGATACTGTTTTATTTGCATTTTTTATTAAAATTGTCAAAAGTCTTTTCTCTTTTTTTCTAAGCCTTTGTATCTCATTATCAATAAAAAGCTCTTCGTGTACTATATCATAAGAAATATTATTCGATATTTTAATAAACTCACTATTTGTAGTTTTTTTACAAAGCTTATTGATTTTTATCTCCAACTCTTCAAGATAAAAAGGCTTTTTTAGATATTCATTGCAACCTATTTGATAGGCTTGTTTTAAGTTTTCAAGCTCTAAAGAGGCAGTAATTACTATTGCTGGAGTATCCAAATCTTTTTGCCTAATATATTTTAATATCTCTAAGCCTGATATTTTTGGGATATTTATATCAATAATATATAAATCATAAGCTTCTTTATCTATTTGTTCTATTGCCATTTCTCCATCAAAAATAGATGTAGTTTTATAGTTCTTATATTTTAGAAATCCTGTAATTGTAGTATTTAATTGAATATCATCTTCTATAATTAAAATTTTCATACTATATTTTACTCTATATTTGTAATACAAATGTAACTTTTATTTTAAACTTTTAAAAGATAATATCCTATTTATGAAAAATTTTATAAAAATAGAAGATAAAACTATCTCTTTTGGAGATTGTAAAAACTGTGATGCATATTGTTGCAAAGGCTCTTATGGTTCCATATTTTCTCAAATTTTAAAAGATGAGTTTGAAGAGCTTTACCCTAATTTTCCAATTTTATTTATATTTGGTTCTTTAGGCTTTGTTAAACCCATTATTTTACTATCAGACGGTTTTAACTCTTGTCCATATTTAAAAAATAGCTCTTGTTCTATCTATATTAATCGTCCAAATGTTTGTAAAAACTACCCATTAAGTCCAAATATTGATAATGAAGTCTATATAGACAACTCTTGCCCTGAAGTTTTTAAAAAAGGAAAGCTTTTGGATATAAAAAGTGAGCTATTTTCAAACTATCAAGAGAAATATATAGAAACTCATCTTGAGTTTGAGAATTTAGCAAATGAAGATTTCAAGCTAGTTTGTACTATTAAAAATGAGAAATTTTATAAATATATAGGAAAAAATAGTTCAAAATATTTAAAATACCACAAACTATCACTAAGCAACTTAGATAAAATATTTGTATAAAAATAAGCAAAAAAAAGAGAGTGAATATTCACTCTCTTTTTTAAATTTTAGATGATTTTACATCATCCCAGGCATTCCGCCCATTCCACTCATATCTGGCATTGAAGGCTTATCCTCTTTTATTTCAGTTACTGTTGCTTCTGTTGTAAGAAGTAGCGAAGCTACTGAAACTGCATTTTGCATAGCAACTCTTTCAACCTTAGCAGGATCTACAATTCCAGCTTCAAACATATCAACATACTCTCCACTTGCTGCATTAAATCCAAAATTTGGATTTGAAGATTTTTCAACCTCATTTGCAACAACTCCAGCATCAAATCCAGCATTTATAGCAATTTGTTTTAATGGTGCTTTAATTGCTCTTAAAACAATATTTGCACCAATTAACTCATCATCTTTTAAATCTAATTTAACTTTTGCTGCTGCTCTTATTAAGGCAGCTCCTCCACCAATTACAATTCCCTCTTCAACAGCTGCTCTTGTAGCACTTAGTGCATCATCAACTCTATCTTTTTTCTCTTTCATCTCTGTTTCTGTTGCAGCTCCAACTTTAATTACAGCAACTCCGCCACTTAGTTTTGCCAATCTTTCTTGAAGTTTTTCTCTATCATAATCACTTGTTGTATTTGAAATTTCTGCTTTTATCTGATTTACTCTTCCTAAAACTGCATCTTTACTTCCATTTCCATCAACTATTGTTGTATTATCTTTATCAATAACAATTTTAGAAGCAGTTCCAAGTACACTTAAATCGCTAGTTTCAAGTTTCATTCCTAGCTCTTCTGATACAACTGTTCCACCTGTTAAAACAGCAATATCTTCAAGCATAGCTTTTCTTCTATCACCAAATCCAGGAGCTTTAACAGCAGCAATTTGTAATGCCCCTCTTAATCTATTTACAACCAAAGTTGCCAAAGCTTCACCATCTACATCTTCAGCAATAATTAATAATGGTCTTCCAGCCTTATTTACACCTTCAAGAATTGGTAAAAGCTCTTTTAGTGAAGAGATTTTTTTATCATATAAAAGAATAAATGGGTTAGCAAACTCTGTTGTCATTTTTTCTGGATTTGTTACAAAATATGGACTTAAATATCCTCTATCAAACTGCATTCCCTCTACAACATCAAGCTCATCAGAGATACCTTTTGCCTCTTCAACAGTTATAACTCCATCTTTTCCTACTTTATCCATAGCCTGAGCAATCATTTTTCCAATAGCACTATCAGAGTTTGCAGAAATTGTAGCAACTTGCTCTATTTCAGTTTTATTTTCAACAACTCTTGAAGCATTTTTAAGTTCAACTAAAATAGCTTCACAAGCCTTATCCATTCCTCTTTTAAGTGAAATTGGATTTGCTCCAGCTGTTACATTTCTAAGACCCTCTTTAAAAATTGAGTGAGCTAAAACTGTTGCTGTTGTTGTTCCATCTCCTGCTTCATCTGCTGTTTTACTAGCAACCTCTTTTACAAGTTGTGCACCCATATTCTCTAAAGTATCAGCCAACTCTATCTCTCTTGCTACACTTACACCATCTTTTGTAATCGTTGGAGCTCCAAAAGATTTTTGTAAAAGTACATTTCTTCCTCTTGGGCCCATTGTTACTTTTACAGCATCACAAAGCTTTTCAACACCTGCAAACAGTCTATTTCTTGCATTATCACTAAATATAATCTCTTTTGCCATAATATTTTCCTTTTTATTTTATATAAATCTTAATTTATCAAATCTCTAAAATTATTTACGTAAATTTTAATTACATAACACCAATTATATTTTCAACATTTAAAACTAAATAATCTTTTCCTTCAAGTTTTATTTCAGTTCCTCTATATTGTTCAAATACAATTGTATCTCCAACTTTTACATCTTCAACTTTGCTTCCAACTGCAATAACTTTAGCAGTTTGAGGTTTCTCTTTTGCATTATCTGGAATTATAATTCCACTTGCAGTTTTATTCTCAACTTCTGTTCTTTCAACAAGAACTCTTTCACCTAGTGGTTTAAAATTCATTTTCTTTCCTTTTATATATGATTTAAATTTCATTATTAACTTAAAACTTAGCACTTACTAGTTTTAAGTGCCAAATTCTATATAATTTTTTCTTTTTTGTCAATAAACCTTTAGTCAATTTAACTAAGAGTTATATTTTTTATGCCTATTAATATATATTTCTAATAGTTCTTTTAAGCTATATTTTAGTTCATTATCAAAATTTTCTAAAATGCTTAAACACTTATTTGCCAATTTATCAGCACTTATTTTTGCTTCTTCTACACCCAAAAGATTTACAAAAGAGTTTTTAAAACTATCATTTTTCGTTGTTTTTCCAGCCTCTTCACTACTTTCAAGCTCATCTATAATATCATCTTGAATTTGAAACAAAAGTCCTAAATCTAAACCAAAATTATATAAATCTTCTTGTATCTTTTCATCATAATTTGAAATAATAGCACCCATTTTAAGACAGGCTGCTATTAGTTTTGCTGTTTTATTTGTGTGCAAAAACTCCAACTTTTCAAGAGAAAGTTTTTGTTTTTCAAAGTGGCAATCTATTGCTTGACCAATTACCATTCCATTTAATCCACCATTTTTGCTCAAAAGTTTAATCAACTCTATTTTAATATCATTGTGCAAACTTGCATTTGCTATTAAGTTAAAACTTTCACTATTTAGTGCATCTCCAACCAAAATAGCTGTTACTTCATCATATTTTGTATGAAGAGTAGGAAATCCTCTTCGCAAAAAGGCATTATCCATAGCAGGTAAATCATCATGAATTAGCGAATATGTATGTAAAAACTCTATTGCCAAAGCAACTTTTAGAGAGTTTTGCAAAAGTAGAGGTTTTTTCGATTTTACAACACTTAAAAGAAGCATTGGTCGAAACCTTTTTCCACCAGCTCTTAACATATCGCCCATAGCTTCTTCAAAATGTGGATGAAAACTATCTATTTTTGGAAGATTTTTTAGTAAAAAATCTTCAAATAAATCTAAAAGTTCTTTCATCTATTTTTGACCAAAAGAGCCTAGATTTCCCATTAAACTCATAGCCATTCTTTTTTTATTCTCTTCGCTTTGTTTTATAATGTCATTCATACAAGAGATTAGTAAAATTTGTAAAGAGTCTTTATCCTCAAGAAGTGAATCATCAATTTTTAAATCTACAACTTCACTATTTCCATTTATAGAGATTTCCACCATTCCTCCACCAGCTTTTGCTGTAAAGATATTTGAAGCATTTTGGCTCTCTTGCTCTTTTGCCATATCTTGAAACTTATTTACCATATCTGCTAAATTTAGGTTCTTTAAATCAATTCCATCAAACATAATCACTCCCTACAAGCTCATTTGTAATAAGCTCTATATTGTTTTTATCATCAACTAAAACAACTGTTGGCTTATAGTTTTCCAACTCAATTTCGCTATAAGTTGCATAAGCTATTACAATTATTTTATCTCCAATAGCTACTTTTCTAGCAGCTGCTCCATTTAAACACATATCTCTTTTCCCAAACTCACCTTTTATCACATAAGTTTGAAATCTCTCACCATTGTTTATATTTACAATATCAACTTTTTGTCCAACTCTTAAGTTTGAAGCAATCATAAGCTCTTCATCAATTGTAATTGAACCAACATAGTTCAAATTTGCATCGCTTACTGTTGCTCTATGAATTTTGCTATATAACATTTCAAAAGTCATTTAAGAAAATCCTTTATATTTTTTTAAAGCTATTATACTATACTAATTTCTTATAAAAGATTATTAAAGGAGTAGTTTATGAAAAAACTATTATCACTATTTTTTGTTTTTACACTTTTTTTATTTGCAAATGAAAAAAGCGACAAAAACCCAGTTGCAGTTTTTGATACCACAAAAGGTATTATAAAAGTAGAATTAAGACCAGATTTAGCTCCAAAAGCTGTTGAAAATCTAATAACTCATGCTAAAAATGGCTATTATGATGGACTTATTTTTCATAGAGTTATCAAAGGTTTTATGATTCAAGGTGGAGACCCGACAGGAACAGGAGCTGGTGGAGAATCAATATGGGGTAAAACATTTGAAGATGAATTTTCGCCAAAAGCCTTATTTGACAAACCTTATATTTTAGCCATGGCAAATAGAGGTAAAAATACAAATGGAAGTCAATTTTTCATAACAACAGTACCAACATATTGGTTAAATGGAATGCATACAATTTTTGGATATGTAATTGAAGGGCAAGATATTGTAAAAGATATTGAAAAAGTAGAGACAAATGGAAGATACTCTGGTGATAAACCACTTGTTGATGTAAAAATTAATAAACTTTCAATAGAAGATTAAATCTTTTTAGTTAAAAATCTTTTCAATAGTTGCAGAATCAACATTTGCAACTATTGATTTTTCTAGTAATTCAAGCTTTTCGCTCTCGCTCTTTGATCTTTGTTCCCAATAAATAAGCTTCTCTTTTAAAATCTCACTTGATTCATTACTATTTAAAAGAGCATTTAAGTTCTCAATCTCTTTTTCGTAAAGTTCTATTTTTTCGTGTAGTTTAGCTTTTTCATCTTCAAATTTCAAGATAATCTTATTATCCAAACTCTCTTTTTGATTATTTTTAATTCTAAAAATCTCTAGCTCTTTATTTGCAATTTCAAGCTCATTTCTAAGATCAAAAATCAAACTATCATAATCTATATTTTGCTCTTTTGTTTTTTGAAGATTTAGGCTTTTCTCTTTGATTAATGCCAATTGCATCTGTCTTTTTAACTCCTGATCTTTTGTAACATCATATGCTACAACTATCACTCCTATCATTTGTAAATCTTCATTTAACTCAGGAATAATATTTGTCTTCGTATCAAAAACTGTGCTATCTTTTCTAATTATTTTTAGATTTCCTTCCCAAGGCTCTTTTTTTGATAATCTTTGATAAATCTCTTCAAATATCTTCTCTGCACTTTTATTATGCTTTAAAATAGAGAAATCCTTAGCTATTAAATCATCTTTTTTATAAGTAGAGATTTTACAAAATAGTTTATTTACATATGTAATTTTAAAATTATTATCAAGTTTTAATAGTAAATTATTAGAATCAAGTATATTTTTAAACTTTATAAGCTCTTCTCTTTGTTGTTTAAGAAGTTTATCAAGCTCCAAACTCTTTGCAATATCTTCAATAATAAATATAAGTTTTTTAATATCAAGTGGTTTTACAATATACTCTTTTACTCTTAATTTTATTGCTTCTATTAGAAACTCACTATCAGAATGAGCAGTTGTAAAAATTGCTGGAACATTATCTTTTATCTCTCTGATTTTTTTTATCATCTCGATGCCATTTAGTTCAGGCATATTTATATCGCTAACAATAATATCAATATCATCTTGATTTTCTAAGTAAGTTCTAAGTGCTTCTTTTCCATTTGAAGCAATTTTAACAGATTTAAAGAAGTTCTCTAAGATTGAAGATAATTCAGTTCTAATAACATCATCATCTTCAACATAAAGTATTGTATATTTTTTTAAAAGCTCACTATTTATATTCATAGAAAATTTTAATCTTCTAATTCACTTTTTGCTACAACTTTTTCAATATCCATGATTACTAGCATCTGATTATTATCAAGTCTAATAAATCCTTTTAGATATTTTGCGGGAATCCCAGATCCCATTTCAGAAACAGATGCCAAAAGCGAAGTATCAAGTTTTTGAACATCATCAACTTTATCAACAACAATTCCTATCATTCTTTTATCATCAGTTATTACTGTAATAATTGTTGTATTTTCATTATAAACTATTTCACCTGTATGAAATTTGATTCTAATATCTAAAATAGGAACAACTTCTCCTCTTGAATTAATCAAACCTTTTACCCAATTTTCTGTATTTGGTAAAGTTGTAATATTTTCTGGATAAGTTAAAATCTCTTTTATCTTTGGAAGTTCAATTGCATATTTCATAGCTCCTAGCTCAAATGTCATAAATTCGATTATATTTGAAGAGCTTGAAGCTTTAGAATCTTTATTTTCCATGATATTCCTTTTATGTAACTTTATTTTTTCTATTTTATCTATTATATACTTAAACTCTATTTTTGTTTTTTCAAACTTATTATTTTACAATTTGCAACAATTTTTGTAGATTGAAGCTCAATAATATCATCTGTTTTTAAATCTTCAAGAGATATTATTTTATTATTTTTTGAAAGCTGAACAAAGCCAATTTTATCATTTTTTTCAGGCTTATTTAAAATATAATTTTGTTTTAAACTATCAATACTGTTTTGATAAATATTTAATTTTTGACTAAAAATTGTATTAAAATTCTCTTTAATAAGCTTTATTTGGCTTTGAACAAAAAATATTTTTGCTTCAATTGAATTTTGAGCAAATAATTTCTTAAGATTTTCAAGTTCTATTTGTTTTTGCTGAAAAATAGTTTTAAACCTATTTTCAAACTCATTTATAAAATTTGCAAGATACAAAAGATGTTCATTCTTATCAGGTAGAGCAATTTCCATTGCATTTGATGGAGTTGAAGCTCTAATATCTGCTACAAAATCGCTTATTAAAACATCAGTTTCATGCCCTACACTTGAGATAATAGGAGTTTTCGCTTCAAATATAGCATCTGCTACAATTTCACTATTAAATGCCCATAAATCCTCTATACTTCCGCCACCACGACCTACAACTATAATATCGCAATTTAAACTATCAGCATATTTTATATTTTTTACAATATCTTCAATGCTTCCATTTCCTTGAACCAAAGTAGGAATAAGTATCAATTCACATAAATTCCATCTATTATTTGCCACTTTTTTCATATCTTCAATAGCAGCTCCAGTTGGACTTGTAACTATTGCTATTTTTTTTGGATATTTTGGAAGAGCTTTTTTTATACTTTGCTCAAAATAACCTTTTGCTTGAAGCTTAGCTTTAAGTTGTTCATATGCTAAAGCCAAACTTCCTATTCCGTCTGGTTCTATTTTTGTACATAAAAGTTGATAATTTCCTCTTGGCACGTATACAGTTATATTTGCAATAATTTGTACTTTTTGCCCATTTTCAAGTCTAAATTTAAGATATTGAGCATTTCCCTTAAACATTACACAAGAGATTGTAGAACTCTCATCTTTAATTGAAAAATATATATGCCCAGAAGAGTGAAAAGTAAGATTTGAAATCTCTCCAGAGACACAAACCTGCATAAAAGTTGTCTCTAAAAGAGATTTTATTTGAGTATTTAAAACACTTACACTAATTGCATTCATCTATATCTTTTTTGCAATTATTAAAGTTGAAATTTTCATAGAAAAAGCTTTTGTATAAATTGGCTCTAATCCAGCATTTTTAAGCTCTTTTTGTAAATTTGATGTTGTTAAAAACTCATCTATACTATCTGGCAAATATCTATATGCCTCTTTGTTTTTTGAAATAATTCCACCAACAACTGGCAAAATTTTATCCATATAAAATGCTGTTAAATAATCCAAGGGATTCTCTTTTTGGTTTTTTGTAAACTCAGAAATTACCACTAAACCACCTTTTTTAAGGACTCTTGCAAACTCTACAAAAGCTTCTTGTCTTTGCACTACATTTCTAATTCCATAAGAGATTGATACAATATCAGCACTCTCATTTTCAAGTGGCATAGATGTTGCAAAAGCCTCTATAAACTCAACATCTGGAAGCTTTTTTTTACCAACTTCCATCATACCAACACTAGGATCTATTCCTACAATATTTTTTAAAATTATCTCTTTTTTATTAGCATTTTGTTTCCAAAAAAGTATCATATCTCCAGTTCCACAAGCAACATCAACAACTCTTTCTATCTCTTTTTTGCCATATAATTCAAAAGTTTTACTACAAGCTTTATCTCTCCAACTCTTATCAATTCCCATCGATAAAACTCTATTTGCTTTATCATAAGTTGGAGCAATATCATTAAACATAGATACTATTTTTTCTTGTTTTTCCATATATTTTTTCCTATTTTCTATATTTTTATATTAAATATTTTCCAATTAAAATACCTATAATCAATCCAATATTTAATGCAATTGCAATATTCATAATAGATAGTTTTTTATCGCTATTTGGTATTTTATTTAAGATTTTTTCTTGTTCATTTAAGGTTTTTTCAAAATTGCTAGTGGCACTTTCTAAATTTACTAAAGCCTTATTTAGTGCAATTTCAGAAAATTCCATTCTTTCAACAAGCTCTTTTGCTTGTTTAAAGCTCATATCACTCATTTTTTAATATCTATCCATCTATCTAAATCACAAAAAATTCTATTTAAAGTATGCAAAACATAATCTTTTGCCTCAGTTTGTATTCTTCTAAAAAATAGATATTTTCTTGCGGCTTCAATATCTCCTAGCTCTTTTGCTTCAATTGCTTTTTTTGCAAAATCCGTATTATTGTAAGCCATTTCCCAAACTGTACTTCCTAAATATCTACTCATTGTTATTATTTTGTCATTCTTTACAGGAAAATATTTTGGAGTTTTTAAAAAGTCACAAATTACAGAGTTTGAATCAAGATATTTATGCCCAAAAAAGTTTATAAATTGCTCACTATAATAATCCTCTTCCATAGATATAGCTCGTGTGAGTGCAAAAATCATATTCTCTTCTGGATTTTTCTCTATTTTTTTAATCTTTTTCATAGTTGCAATTGCATTTTTTCCATCAAGTTCACCATCACCTAATGGAATAATCCATTTAACATTTCCAAAACTTCCAACCTTTTTTATCTCATCAAGAACTAAAGATGATGTTTTATTTCCACCAACATCAACAATAACTTCATGATTATCATCCATTAAAATAAGCTCATCTAAGTCTGTTATTCTATTTGTTCCAAGCATTCTTTTATCAACAATTTCAGTTCTAGTAAAAGACTTTGAATCATTATTTTCATCATCTATTTCAATATAAGTAATTTTTTTACCATGTTTTTTATATAAATATGGTGCAATAACTTGCATAGCAACAGTAGATTTCCCTACTCCACCTTTAGTTTGCGGAATTATAATCATAATTATTAAACCTTTTTGATTTTAAGCTATAAGAATTTTCATTCTAGCAAAACTATTATTAATCTTTGCCCCTAAGTGTCTCTCCAGCAAAACTACTAATTCCATAATCAAGATTAGTAACTTTTTCAAATCCCATACCAAGCATAATTCTTTGACAATAAGCACTTCTACTTCCACTATGGCAATATACAACTACTGGAATATCTTTTTGATTATTAAGTGGCTCTAAAGAGTGATAAAAACTTGTAGTTGGAACTAAATAATCAACTCCTTTAATTCTAATATTTACCCATTCCATCCACTCTCTTGTATCAACAAGATTAAATTTTACATATCCAATTTCTCTTGCTTCCAGCAAAGCTTCAAGCTCAAGAGAGCTAATCTCATCTTGATTTAATAACTCTTCGCACTCCTCTTTTCTTAAACCACGACTATGTGTTGCAATCGCCTCTTTTGTATCAATGTTTACAAGCAAAGATTTTGCTTTATCTTTTGTACAATATATCCCACAATGGCAAGAACCAGTTTGTGGTATCTCATTTTTAAGTGCTGGTTCGCAAGGGCATAATCTATTTTTCTCATTTTCAGATTCTTCAATAACCATAAAACAAGGACAATATCTCTTTCCATATATTAATTTATTTCTTGCAAGTCCCATTTGAATTGATTCATTAACTTCATCATTAGGATTATAAACAAAATCATAATCTTTCAAAACATTATCTGTAAACTGCTTTGTAAGTTCAAATTCAATTTGAAATTCTTCACTATTTATATCAATTTTTCTTATCATATTTTTCCTATAAACTATTTATTTTGCAAATGTATCTAAATACAATTTCTCTACTTTTTCCCTAGCCCAAGGTGTTTTTCTTAGAAATTTAAGACTAGAATTAATAGAAGGATCAAAATTAAAGCATCTTATATTTATTATTCTACCTAATTCATCAAAGCCGTAAAAATCTACTAATTTTATAAGAATTGTTTCCAATTTTAAGCCATGAAAAGGGTTATTTGGATTATTGTTCAATTTTATTCCTTATTATTTTATAATACAACTTCTTCATTTTACTCCACTATCTATTAAAAGATAAAAAACCTAA
>CAYQFC010000004.1:0-22084 GCA_964416585.1 uncultured Aliarcobacter sp. | reverse complement strand
TTTATTAATTTTAATATTTTGGAGAGCTTAAAATGAAAGTAAAATATTTCTTTAGCGATAAAAATGATGGTAATTTAGCATTTCATGTTGGCGATGATATAAAAAATGTAGAAAAAAATAGAGAAAACTTAGCAAAAAAACACTCATATCAAGATAAAGATTTGGTATATATGAATCAAACTCATGGCGATAATATCGTAATTGTAGATGAAAAAAGCCCAAAACTAATAGATAATTGCGATGCAATTGTTACAAATTGCAAAAATCTTCCACTTATGGTAATGGTTGCTGATTGCATTCCTATTTTGCTTAATGATAAGAAAAAAGGGGTAGTTGCAGCCGTACATGCTGGAAGAAATTCAACTTTTAAAGAGATAGCAAAAAAAACTGCAAAGATATTTATAGAAAAATTTGGCTCAAAACCAAGCGATATAAATGCCGTTTTTGGTGCAAGTATTCAAAAATGTTGCTATGAAGTAAGCATTGAAATGGCAAAAATAGTTGAAAACTCTTTTGGAAAAAGTTTTGTAGAAAATAGAAATATAGATTTGCAAAGTATAAATAAAAAACAGTTAAATGAGTTGGGAATTACAAATATAGAAATATCAAATATTTGTACAAAATGTGGAGATATGCCATATTTTTCATATAGAAAAAATGCAAAATGTGGAAGATTTGTAGGAGTTATAAAAGTGGTCTAACTATCTATTTTAAGGGCATATATTGTATAGTTTCATAACTTTTTATAATAAATATAAGGAAAATAATGAGTAATAAAACAATAAAAGAAGAGGCTTTGGAGTATCACAAATTTCCAAAAGCTGGAAAAATAGAGATAAAAACTACAAAAAGCTTTAAATCTAAAAAAGATTTAAGTCTAGCATATACTCCTGGGGTTGCATATGCTTGTGAAGAGATAAAAAACAATCCTCAAGATGCTTTTCTTTATACAACAAAAAGAAATTTAGTTGGAGTTATTTCAAATGGAACTGCTGTTTTGGGACTTGGAAATATTGGAGCCATGGCTAGTAAACCTGTAATGGAAGGCAAAGCGGTACTTTTTAAAGAGTTTGCAAAAGTAGATGCTTTTGATATTGAAGTTGATGAAAAAGATGTAGATAAATTTTGTGAAATTGTAAAAGCAATAAGCCCAACTTTTGGTGGGATAAATCTTGAAGATATAAAAGCTCCTGAGTGTTTTGCGATTGAAGAGAGATTGGTTGAAGAGCTTGATATTCCTGTTATGCACGATGACCAACACGGAACGGCAATAATTACAACAGCTGCACTTATAAATGCAAGTGAAATTTTAAATATAAAATTTGAAGATATGAAAATTGTAATTATTGGAGCAGGAGCAGCTGCTATTGCAAGTGCAAATATGTATAAAGAGCTAGGAGTTACAAATATTATTATGTGTGACTCAAAAGGTGTTTTAAACAAAAAAAGAGATGATTTAAATAGATATAAAAAGGCTTTTATTAGTGATTGTGAAGATATGAATGAAGCATTTAAAGATTCAAATATGGTTTTAGGACTTTCAAAACCAAATAGCTTTGCAAAAGAGCATATAGCTTTGATGAGTGATGAACCAATAGTATTTACTCTTGCAAATCCAACACCTGAACTTTTTCCAAATGATGTAAAAAGTGTAAGACCAAAGGCAATTATTGCAACAGGAAGATCAGATTTTAATAATCAAGTAAATAATGTTTTGGGTTTTCCTTTTATTTTTAGAGGAGCTTTGGATGTTCAAGCTTTAAAAATAAGTATGAGTATGAAATTAGCTGCTGCAAATGCTATTGCAAAACTTGCAAAAGAGCCAATTACAGATGAAATTAGAGAGATTTTTGGAGAGTTGGAGTTTGGAAAAGAGTATATTATTCCAACTCCTTTTGATAAAAGATTGATGGTTGAAGTTTCAAGTGCTGTTGCAAAAAGTGCTTTTGAAAGTGGATTAACAAGAGTTAAAAACTATAATCACAAAGAGTATAAAGAGAGTTTGCGAAGAA
Organism: uncultured Aliarcobacter sp.; assembly: GCA_964416585.1. Lineage (GTDB taxonomy): Bacteria > Campylobacterota > Campylobacteria > Campylobacterales > Arcobacteraceae > Aliarcobacter. The sequence continues at coordinate 20,072 of CAYQFC010000004.1, read as the reverse complement.
GCATTAATATATAAAATGATACAATTTTTCCAAAAATATTGGAAAATTGGAAAAAAATGCAAGAGTATATATTAAAAATAGCTACAAACGATGCAAAAGGACTCATATATAATATCTCAAAAGTTCTTTTTGCAAATAATTTAAATATCGATACAAATGCTGAGTATGTGGATCCAGATACAAAAGAGTTTTTTATGAGAACTATAATTTCTGGAAATGTTATGCAAAATATTTTATTAAAAGAACTAACAGAGGTTTTACCAGCAGGTTCAAATATAACTTTAAATAAAAAAGCAAAAAAAGATGTGGTTTTACTTGCAACTAAAGAGGCTCATGTTTTAGGAGATTTGTTAATAAAATATATCTCAAATGAGCTAAATGCAAATATAAAAGCTATTATTGCAAATCATGAAGATTTAAGATCTTTGGTTGAAAAATTTGATATTCCATTTTTTTGCATAAGTGCAGAAAATATAAGTAAAGATGAACATGAAAAATTGGTTTCACAAAAAATAGATGAATTTAATCCAGAACTAATAGTTTTAGCAAAATATATGAGAATTTTATCTTCAAATTTTGTAGAGCAATATGAAGGAAAAGTTTTAAATATTCACCACTCTTTCTTACCAGCATTTATTGGAGCAAATCCTTATAAACAAGCATTTCAAAGAGGAGTTAAGATTATTGGAGCAACCGCACACTATGTAACAAATGATTTGGATGAAGGTCCAATTATTTATCAAGATGTAGTAAGAGTTGATCACACTTACTCTTGGGAAGATATGAGAAATGCTGGAAGAGATGTTGAAAAAGTTGTACTTTCAAATGCTTTTGAGCTTCTTTTAAATGATAGAGTTTTTGTATTTAAAAATAAAACGGTGATTTTATAATGTTTAATATTGTACTTCATGAACCACGAATTCCTGGAAATGTGGGAACTATTGGAAGATTAGCCTTTGCTTTAAATTGTAAATTACACCTAATCAAACCTTATGGTTTTGGTGAAATTACTGAAAAAGAGGTTAGGAGAGCAGGGCTTGATTATTGGTTTGATTTGGAGGTTTTTGAGTATGAAAATATTGAAGATTTTTGGGCAAAAAATCCACTAAACCACAGGCACTTTTTTGCTACAACAAAGACGAATAAAATATATTTTGAAGAAGAGTTTAAAGTAGGGGATTTCTTCTATTTTGGAAGAGAAGATGCTGGATTACCGCAGACTATCTTAGATAAAAGCCTTGAGACAAATATTACTATTCCTATGACAAATAGTGCAAGAAGTTTAAATATGGCAAATAGTGTATCTATTATTTGTTATGAGGCCTTAAGGCAGAATTTTTTGGAGTTTAGAAGATAATTATCTATCTTCTAAACTCTTTTTTGCTTTTTTCGTAATGCTATTTATTGCAAAAAGTTTTTTGTTAAGGTTTGCTCTTTTCTCGTTTTCAGATTTTTTAAGCTCTTTTAACTCTTTTTTTATCTTTATTCTTTTATCTTTTAAATCTTCAATTAGATTTAAAATTTTCTCTTGATGAGATTTTTTTAATCTATCTTTATCAAAATATTTTGATATTTTATTTATGATTTTACTTAGTTTCATTTTTTTTACCCTCTAAATTATTTAATAAATCACTATTTACAAAAAGTATATTTGCAACTTCAACAAGCTTTTTTTGGATAGAGTAGCTTGTAGCACTATCATTCATATAAGATGTTGCCATTGTTGCTTTGATTTTATCTTCCCTAATTAACTTATCTATTTCTTCACTACTTGCCATATCATTTTGAGCTAATTCAGTTTTTATAACTTCAATTTGTGTAAGTTGCTCTGCATCTGTTTGCATATTTGATAGAGTTTTTATCTCTATTAAAATCTCAGCAAGCTCTTTTCTAAGGACATTGTACTCTTCTTTGATATTCTCATTTCTACTTTTTAAATAGTAGTTTAAGTTTTTTTGTATATCTCTTGTATCCTTTAAGACCTCGACAATAAGAGCAGCTGCTCTTTTTAGATCTCCAGCTTCTTTGTGCTGAAAATCAAACATATGCTCTTGAGCAAATGATGAAAATTTAATAATTTCACTATATAAAGATTTCAGGTTTGTTTGATAAATTTCATCTAAATTTGTATCGATTATTGATAAATCTTTATTTATTTGAGCTTTTAAATTATCTTTTGTAAGTCCTGTTGTATGAAGATTTAAAGCATGAAGCATAGCTTTTTGACAATTTTCATATAAGTTTATAATCTCTTTTCTAATAGCAACCAAAGCAGCATCAGGGCTATTTAAAATAACAGCAGATAGATATTTTGGTTTTGAAGCAGAAGATATTTTTTGAGGAATTAATCTTTCTAAAAATCTTGCAATTACCGGAATAAAAGGAAAAAGTACCAAAATACCAACTAAGCTAAAAATAGTATGAAATAGTGCAAGTTTCATTCCGCTATTTGTTTCACTAATTCCCAAATAAGGAGCTAAATAATCAACAAAATCTTTAAATTGATATATAAATATTGTGATAATTGCAGCTGTTATAAAGTTGAAAATAACATGCGAACCTGCAACTCTTTTTGCATCTTGAGTTGATGTAAGAGATGCTAAAACTGCTGTTAAAACTGTTCCAACATTCGCCCCAATTGCAAGAGCCAAAGCATTTATATATGAAATACTTTCTACATTTAAAGCTGTAATAATAATGGCTAAAGTTGCAGCACTTGACTGAATTACAATAGTAATAATTAAACCAATTAAAATATATAATAAAATTCCAGAATATCCATCCATAGAGTATGAAGCTAAATCAATTTGATCTTTTATAACATCAAATCCATCTTTCATATATGCAATTCCAAGAAAAATAAAACCCAAACCTAAAAGAACATTTCCACTTCCCTTTAAAGCATTTGTTTTTAAAAATCTTAAAATAACCCCAAATACTATCATTGGAAATGCATAAGTTGAGATTTTTACATCAATTCCCAAAGATGAAACTATCCAAGCTGTTGTTGTACTTCCTAAATTTGAACCAAAAACAACTCCAATTCCTTGAACCAAAGTAATTAATTCAGCTCCTACAAATGAGATTGTAAGAAGCGTTGTGATTGTTGAACTTTGAACAATTGATGTTGCTACAAATCCTGTTGAAATTGCATAAAAACTATTGCTTGTAAATCTTTGAAGTAATTTTTCTAAAAGTCCACCAGAAAGCTGTTTAAACCCATCTTGCATAAAAAACATACCAATTATAAAAATAGCAATACCACTTAATATAACAGTAAAACTTTGATATTTTACAACTACAAAAGCCAAAATAGAAAGGCAAATAAAAATAATAATATTTTTTTGCACTATTAAACTCTCCTTTGTTTAATCAAAATAACATAGATTATAACTAAGATATATTTAATAAGTCTTTTTTTGATACTATTAAAGCAGTTTAAAATAGGAATTTGAATGTATAAGATATTGGTTTTAGAGGATGATACTCTTTTTGCAAGTAGCTTGGAAGATTTTTTAAGTTTATATGATTTTAAAGTTGATATTGCTAGTGATGGTGAAGAGGCTTTGGAGTTAAATTATAAAAATAACTACAATTTATATATTTTTGATATAAATGTTCCAAAATTAAATGGGCTTGAATTATTAAAGCTTTTAAGAGAAAACAGTGATGAGACACCAACAATATTTTTGACTTCATATAAAGATAAAGAGATTTTAAAAGATGCTTATTTGAAAGGTTGTGATGATTATATTAGAAAACCTGTTGATTTAGATGAGTTATATTTTAGAGTAAAAGCTTTGCTTAAAAGAGATAAAAAAATACTACAAACGACAATTTTATCAGAAAATACTATTTTTGACCCAAATTCAAAACGAGTATTTAAAGATAATATTGATATGAATTTACCAATAAAAGTACTGGAATTATTGGAGCTTTTACTTGAAAATAATAAAAAAATTGTATCAAAAGATATGATTATAAATAGGCTTTGGACTTATGAAAAAAACTATAGTGAAGGCTCAATAAGAGTATATATAAATCAAATAAAAAAACTTTTTGATGAAAATAAAATAACAAACATAAAAGGCTTAGGATATAAGCTTGAACTCTAAAAAAATTGATTTTTTAATCTCAATATCTGTTGTTTTTATTTTGTCTTTGGCATTTGTTTTACTTTTAAATCTATATTTTGTATCAAAATTTGAGTTTGTTCAAAAAGAGTATTTTTATTTTCTGATTTTTCTTATTGTTTTTGGTTTAATTGTTTTTCTACTTTTTTCAAAAAACTTTATAAAAACTATGTTTAGAAGCGATGAAATGCTAGAAAAAGAGATAAAAAACACTCTTCATGAGTTAAATATTCCAGTTTCAACAATTAAAATGAATATTCAGCTTTTGCAAAAAAGTATAAAAGATGAAAAGGATTTAAAAAGATTACAAAGAGTTGAAAAAGCGAATGAAAATCTTTTAAAGCTTTATGAAAATCTTGAGTATAAGTTTAAAAAGCAATTAGATAAAGTAGTTTTTGAAGAGTTTTCTTTAAGTGAAGCCTTAAAAGTTTCAATTGAGAGCTTTAGTGATATAAAAAAAGATACAAAAATAGATATTTTTGATGAAGATTTGACTCTTTATTGTGATTATAATGGCTTTTTGATAGTTTTGAATAACCTTATTGAAAATGCAATAAAATACAACAATAAAAATAATCCATATATAAAAATTGAACTAAATGATGGAATTTTATCCATATTTAATAGCGGAAAAACAATTGATACGAAAAATATTATTTTAGTTTTTGATAGATATTTTCAAGAAAATCAAGAAAATAGTGGTTTTGGATTAGGATTAGCAATAGTTAAAGAGTTTTGTGATAAAAATAGGGTAAATATAAATATTCAAAGTTTAAATCATGGAACAAAAATAGATTTAAATCTTAAAAATATTATAATAAAAAATCATAAATAAAGGGGCTAAAATGGAAGAGAGTTTAGTTTTTGTATTTGCAATACTATTTTTTGCAATTGTAATTATTGCAAAAGGTGTAAAAATAGTTTCTCAATCAGACTTATATGTTGTTGAGAGATTGGGAAAATTTCACAAAGTTTTAAGTGGTGGTTTTCATATAATTATTCCTATAATTGATCAAGTAAGAGCGGTTTTAACTTCAAGAGAACAGCTTGTAAATATTGAAAAACAAGCAGTTATTACAAAAGATAATGTGAATATTTCAATAGATGGAATTGTTTTTTGTAAAGTTGAAGATGCCACAATGGCAACTTATAATGTTGTAAATTTTAAACATGCAATTGCAAATCTAGCCATGACAACTTTAAGAGCAGAAATAGGAGCTATGGTTTTAGATGATAGTTTATCAAATAGGGAGACTTTAAACGCAAAACTTCAAAGTGAGTTAGGAAGTGCTGCAACTAACTGGGGAATAAAAGTAACAAGAGTTGAAATAGCTGATATTTCAGTTCCACCATCAATAGAAAAAGCCATGAATATGCAAATGGAAGCAGAAAGAGAAAAAAGAGCAATACAGACAAAAGCAGAAGCTCAAAAAGAGGCACAAATTAGAGAAGCTGAGGCATTTAAGCAAAGTGAGATTTTAAAAGCAGAAGCAATTGAAAGAATGGCGGATGCAAAAAAATATGAACAAGAAAAAATAGCAGCAGGTCAACAAGAGGCTATGAATTTAATAAATCTTGCTATGAGTCAAAATGAAAAAGCAGCAGAGTTTATGTTAGCAAAAGATAGAGTTGCAGCATTTAAGGCTTTGGCTGAAAGTTCTAGTACTGATAAGATGATACTACCTTACGATGTAACACAAATGATAGGAAGCACTTCAGTTTTAGGTGATGCATTTTTCAAAGGTGCAAGTAATACAAAAGCAAATAATGGATAAAAAATGGAATATTATTTACTTTTTGCTATTGGTCTTATATTAATTGCCCTTGAAGTTTTTATCTACTCTTTTGTTGTTATTTGGTTTGGTTTAGGGTTTTTTATTGTTGGATTTTTTTCTCTATTCTTCTCTTTTAATGAGTTAAATTATCAGTTAATTGCTATTTGTATGATCTCTATTTTGCTTCTTTTTTTATTTAGAAATAGTCTTAAAAAAAGGTTTTTTAGAGCATCAAAAAATATACCTGATAATTTTTTAAATAGTTCTGGAGTTGGTGAATTTAAACAAGGAAAGATATTTTATAAAGGGACATTTTGGGAGATAGACCCAAATTTTGATAGTACAAAATTAGTTGAAAATCAAAAAATCAAGGTTTTAAAAGTAGAACAAAATATAGCTTTTGTAGATAATACAGAAGTAAATAAGGGCTAAAATATGTCAATTTTTGCTTTGCAATACATCGAAGGTGGATTTTTGGATGAGGATTTACAACATTTTAATAAAAAATTTGATGATTGGTGTGTATCTTTTGATAATTATGAAGATGCTATAAAACTTGCAAAAACTCTTTTAAATCCTGAAAGTATCGATGTTGTAGAGATAACACCACTTAGTTATCCAAAATATTTTTTCCCAAACCTTCAAGGAACTATTTATGCAACAAGGCAAATTGAAGATAATATTATTTGTGTGGTTGAGCCACAAATGAACTCTAGTTTTAGAATTGCAATTTGTAATTTAAAAACAAAGAATGTAGAACTTTTGAAGACTTACTATAAGACAATTCCTAGTATAGAAGCGGCTTTTGAGAATTTTAAGTGTGAGTAAAAAGGGTGTTTTTAAACACCCTTTTAAAATTAATAGCTTAAGTTTTGATAATCTTTATCTAAAAGTTTATCTGCAACAACAGGTGGTTTTGCTACTGTTACACTCTCTATTAAATCGGCTTCAGTTTTTCCAGCATTTGGTAAAAATAGTGGACAAACTTCAACTTTTGCACCTTGTTTGATTAATCCTTGAAGTAGCATTTGTGGAGATTTTTCTTCACCTTGCATTTTGATTTTTTCCTCTTTAGAGTCCTTTAAAGCTAAGTTTCCTGCACTTGAACATAAAACCATATTAACTTCTTTTCCCTTTTTAAGAGTCATTGTGCTTAAAACCATTCCCATCATTTGAGTTTGTGTATCAGCACTTGTAATTAATACATTTAAGCCTTTTGCACTATTTTCACTAGCACTTGCACCAACAGCTAAAACAGCAACAGTACTTAAACTTAATAATATTTTTTTCATAATAAATCCTTATTTTTAAAATCTTTTTATAATAAAAAGTTATGAAGTTTATATAATAATTACTTATTTTAAGCTAAAAAGAAGACTTTTCTTTTTAGCTTTTATTAAATGAGAATTTTTTGTATAGTTTAAAAAACAGAGTAATAGTTTTAATTTGAACATAGATAAATGGAAGCATAAATAAAAAGTAGATAATAGAGTATTTTTCTAGAATATCATTATGTACAAGTCCAATATTTATAAAAAACATACCAAAAACAAAAAGAGCAACACCTGGGCAAATAAGAGCAAAGCTAAGAGCTGATTTTTCATTTGAATTAATAAATTTCTCAAAATATCCCATAGATTTCATAATCTTGTAGCCTAAAATTCCAAATATTATCTGCAATGATAAAATAGTTGAAGTTAAGACAAACAAAGATGATTTATCATTTTGTGCATCTAAATTATGCTCAAGCCCAAAACTAAGTCTTATAAATGTAATTCCAAGAAGAGTCAAAATAGGTATCATAATCCACAAAGATGGTGCAGTCTCAAGATTAACACCATGTTCAAACATATTTTTAAAACCTAAAATCGTTTTTATAAAAATTAAAAGTATCGAAATACTTGCAAAAAATATAGCAAAAAATATTCCTATGCTATTTACAATTATATTAGAACTCATAGCTCCAGGAGCTGCGAAACCAACAGCTACCATTGATAGTGCAAATATAGAAATCATTTGAGTAAGATTATTGTTTTTTGTAAAATCAAAATCACCTTTTATTATCAATCTTGCAAAATAATCAAAAAATATTTTTAAAGCAAAATATCCATTTATTGCAAATCCTAAAAGGGCAAAAGGAAACAGATACTCAACAACACTCCATAAGTTTGGTACAAAAACAGCTCCTAAAACAAAACCAACATTAATACTCATAGTATAAGTCAAAGGTAGAGTCATAAGACTAATTTGAGCATTTGAGCTAATAAGATTTTTATATGATTCGCTTTTTTTGTATAGTAAAAATTGTTTTGTATTCCAAATAAGAAGTTTAAAATGCAAAAGAGCAAAAGCTATAATAAAAACTAGTGAAAAGGCAACTATAAAGCTAATGTAATCACCTTTTTCCAAAGCAGCAAAAACATACTCAAAAGTTGCCATTGGTGTATTTGGATGTGGTACTAAAAACATTAAATACATAAAAAATGATACACTAAGTCCACCAGCACCTAAAGCACTTAAATAACAAGTAGGAGAAAATTTTTCTCTTAATTTCATAGATAATTCCTTTATTAAATTTTTATGGATTTTATCTAAATTATATTAAAATCTTATGAAAGTAAAATAAGATATTTTTATAAATATTATTAATATATTCCCAATTTATCGATAATTATGATTTTAATATTCTAAAATACTCTTCTCTATTTATTTCATATGCACCAAGACTTTTTAGGTGAGAATTGTAAACTTGACAATCAATTAGCTTTATATCATTATTTTTTGCCCAAAGACAAAGATGATAAAATGCAACTTTTGATGCATCATTTACTAATGAAAACATACTTTCACCACAAAAAATATCATTTATAAGTAAACCATAAAGCCCACCAACAAGCTTATTATCCAAATAAACCTCAATACTATTTGCAATCTCTAAATCATATAACTGAGTGTAAGCTTCGATAAATTCGCTACTAATCCAAGAACTATCTTCATGTTTTCTTTTAATATTTGAGCAATTTTCAATAACTTCAGAAAAATTTGTATTTGATTTTACGACAAAACTACGATTATTAATAGATTTTTTAAGTGATTTTGAGACTATCATCTCATCTGGTTTTAAAACCATTCTTTTTTTTGGACTATACCAATTTATATATCCCCAGTCATCAATAAACCAAGGAAAAAGTCCATTTTCATAGGCATTTATTAATCTTTCTGGATGAAAATCTCCACCAATTGCAACTAAATCATTCTCCATGTCTTCTGGTTTTGGAAAAGTAATATCATCATCTTCTATTAGCCAAATTTTTTCTTTTATATCTAGTAGTTTCATTTTGGAATTTTAGTCAAAAATATGTTAATATCCAAACTTTTATAAAGGATTTTAATTATTATGAAGAGAATTGATGCATATTTATCGGGTTTGGGATATTGTAGTCGAAGTGAAGCAAAATTATTTTTAAAACAAAATAGTGTTTTTATAAAAGATGAGAGAGTGTTTAACCCAAATATAAAAGCAAAACATAGCGACATAACAGTAAATAGTGAAGCTTTAGATAGTGAAAAAATTTTAATAGTTCTAAACAAACCAAAAGATTATATATGTTCACATAACGATGCAGGAAAGTTGATTTATTCACTTCTTCCAAAAAGATTACAAAATAGAAATCCAAAAATTTCAACAATAGGAAGACTTGATATTGATACAAGTGGTATTATTTTATTAACAAATGATGGCGAGTTAAATCATGCTCTTACAAGTCCAAAAAAAGATATAAAAAAAATATATGAAGTTGGCTTAAAAGAGAAATTGAAAGGTGATGAAAAGGAGATTTTTGAATCTTCTAATATAATTTTGAAAAATGAAGAGAAAGCACTAAAACCTGCATTTTTAGAAGTTATAAATGAAAAACTTGTGTATCTTACTATTGTTGAGGGAAAATATCATCAGGTAAAAAGAATGTTTGCTTATGTAAATAATAGAGTTGAAAGTCTTCATAGAGTTGAGTTTGCTGGTTTTAGGCTTGATGGTTTAAAGGAAGGTGAATTTAGGATTATTGAAGATTTTGATATAAAATCTTTCAAAATGTAAGATTTTTGTTAAAAATAAAAACTTTTAGTTATAATTTAAAAAATAGGAGAAAATATGCAAAATTTAAAGATGTGGCACAATATATCTTGTAGTAAGTCAAATAGTGCAAAGTGCTATTTAGATGATAATGGAATAAAAATTCAAACAAGAAACTATCTTTTAAACCCACCAAACAAAAGTGAGATAAAAGTGGTTTTAGAGAAATTGAATTTAAGTATCAAAGATATCATAAGAGATAGCGAAAAACTATATTTTGATTTGGATATAAAAAATATCAACGATGATGAACTTTTACTTGAAATTTTAGAAAAAAATCCAATTCTTATTCAAAGACCAATATTAATAGGTGAAAAAAAAGCCTTTATTGTAAGACCACCACTAAAAATTGAAGATATTTTAAATGAATTCTAATATAAATGAGAAGCAACTTCGTATAAGATATATAAGAGTTGTTGAGAAGTTTTTAACACGAACAATATCTTTATTAAAGCTTGAAAATTTTGATAAAGAGATATTTTTTAAAAGAACTCTTAAAAATTATGAAGATATGTGTAAAACCCCAAAAGTAGAGCTATATTCTGATTATTACAGTGGAGTTGATAATTTTGTGCAAAAAACTTTAAATTTTGTAAAAAACCCTAGCGATGATTTTATAGATGAGAGAGCAACACTTTTAAAAGATGCAAACTTACTTCAAAAAGAGAAAAATAAAGCTACTTACAAAAAAGATAAGCATAGAAAAGATAAGTTTGATGATGGAAACTGAAAAAAAGTTTAATCTAAGTGGAGTTTTAAAAAAAATCCTATATAGAAATGATGAAAATAGATATATTATAGGGGTTTTGGAAAATAATCAAAAAATATGTGGTTCATATTTTGATGCAAATATTGAAAAGCTTGTTGGTGAAGAGATTATTATGAGTGGAAATTGGACTACTCATAGTAAGTATGGAGTTCAGTTTGAGTTTGATACTTTGCAAATAAAAGAGCATGAACTGTTTTTCTTTCTTACAAAAATTGTAAAAGGTTTTACAAAAAAAGCAGCATCTGAACTTTTGGAAAAATATAGTGAAGCTGGACTTATAGATATTTTGGAAAATAATCCAAATGAACTTTTAAATCATAAAGGAATTAAAGAGAAAAAACTTAAGATGATTATATCTTCTTGGCACTCTTTTAAACACTTAAGAGAACTTGGAAGTTTTTTGGGGAAGTTTGGAGTCAGCTCTAGTTTGATTACTAAAATATACTCAACTTTTAGTGAAGTTGATAATTTAATAGAAAAAATCAAAGAAAATCCATATATTTTAATAAATATAAAAGGTGTTGGATTTAAAAGAGCCGATGAGATAGCAAAAGCTTTAGGGCTTGACCCAAAAAGTAACTTTAGAATAAAAGCTTGTATAAACTACACTTTAAGAGAGTTTTGTGACAATAATGGAAACTCTTCAATAGATAAATTTCATCTATATAAACTTCTTGATGATAGTCTTAGATTTAAAGATGAAGAGATATTATATGAAAATGTTTTAACTCAAATGTTGGCAAAAGAGGAGATTTTTCAAACTACACAAAATAGAGTTGCTTTGTCTATGTTGTACTTTTCTGAAAGATCAATTTTGGAGTTTTTCAATAGAAGAAAAGATGAAAAAAATAGAAAAATTATAGAAAATCTTGATGCCTATTTAGAAAAAAAGCAAGAAAATTTGGGATTTATTTTAAGTAATGAGCAAAAAAAAGCTGTTGAACTTATAAATAGTGGAGAGAAAACTCTTTTTTTAATAGGATATGCAGGAACAGGAAAATCAACTTCAAGTAGGGCTATTTTGGAGCTTCTTGAAGAGATTGTATCTTATGATGATATTATGACTATTGCTTTAAGCGGAATAGCAAGTCAAAGAATAGCAGATACAACAGGATATGCTTCAAGTACTATTCAAAGCCTTTTGGTTAAACACAAAGAGAAAGATTTTTTTCCATATAAAGTGATACTTCTTGATGAAGCTTCAATGGTGAATTCTGTAACTTTTTATCAAATTATTAGCAAAATATCTGATGATACTATATTTATTATTGTTGGTGATGATGGACAGCTTCCTGCTATTGGAGCTGGAAATGTACTAGCTGATAGTATAAAATATAATCTAGCTCCAATATGTAAACTTACAAAAATTTATAGACAAAATGAGAATCAAGCAATAGCAGTAATAGCAAATGATATAAGAGTAGGGGAGCTTCCAAATTATAAGGATGAGTATGAGGATTTCAAGTTTATTGATGTATCTATTTCAAACTATTATGGAGTGAAAAATAGTCTTAGCCAAAATGAGTTTTCTAATATAAGAGAGGAGAATAGTGGGTACATTTTGAATAATATTTTAAATATTGCAAGTGATTATATACAAAATTATTATGACTTAATAAAAGAGAAAAATATAGGCAAGGCCCTTACTTTGTTTCAAGTAATTACCCCTATGAAAGCTGGAATTTTAGGAGTTGAAAACTTAAATATTGAGCTTCAAAGACTATTTAATCACACAAAAACAAAGAGTTTAAAGGTAAAAGAGTTTGAGTATAAATTAACTGATAAAGTAATTCATATAAAAAATGAGAACATGAAAGCACAAACTATGAGTATGTACAAATCAAACTCAAGTGAATTTATGGAAAAAAGAGTTTATAATGGTCAGTTGGGTCTTATAATTAAACTTGATTTTGAAGAGCAAAAATGTATTGTATTGTATCCAAATGATGATATGGTGGTATTTTATGATTTTGATAACATTCATAATCTTCTAAATCTTGCTTACTCTTTAACTATTCATAAAACACAAGGTATGGAGTATGAAAATGCACTAATACCTATTAGTTTTTCACACTATATAATGCACAATACAAAGCTTTTATACACAGCAATAACAAGAGCAAAAAAGATGTGTTTTATTGTTGGAGAAGAGGAGGCATTTAAAAGTGCTTGTAAAAAAATTGAGATTACAATTAGAGAGAGCATTTTAAATGATTTGCTTGATAAAAATGAGAAAAATAGCAAAAGCTTCGATTTGGCAAAATTATTTAAATAACTTAAAAGTATTTTTTTTGTATTATAAACCTTTTAAAAAAACTAAGAGGATTATATTTTATGATAACTTGGATGCAAAAACATAAAAAATGGCTTGTTATTACAATTTGGATAAGTACGATAGCATTTGTTGGGGCTGGATTTGTTGGTTGGGGTTCATATAGCTACGGTTCAAAAGGTGGAGTTGTAGCAAAGGTTGGAGATAAAGAGGTAAGTGTTGAAGAGTATCAACAAGAGTACTCAAATCTTTACAATGAATACTCAAAAATGTTTGGGCCTATGTTTTCAAAAGAGTTGGCATCTCAGTTAAAATTAGAAGATATTGCATTTAAAAAGCTTTTGGAAAAAAATCTTATTATGGCATATGGAGACTCTTTGGGGCTTGTAGCAACAGATGAAGAGGTTGCAAAAGAGCTTATAAAATATGAAGTTTTTCAAAAAGATGGAAAATTTGATAAAGATACATATATAAAAGTTTTAAATCAAAATAGACTTACGCCAATTGATTTTGAAAATGGTCTTAAAAGCTCTATTTTATTTCAAAAAACACAAAATCTTTTTGCTTTAAAATCTACTCCAAAAGAGATAGAAAACCTAAGCAAACTACTATTTGTTGAAGATGATATTACTATTAAAATTCTATCTTTAAGCGATATGGAAGTTACTGTAAATGAAGAAGAGTTAAAAGCTTTTCATGAAGCAAATAAAAATAACTATATGAGTGAAGTTTCTTATGATTTGGAGATAAAAACTGTTCCTTTAATCTCTTCAAACTCAAATGAAGAAGAGATAAAAACACAATATGAAAAGTTTAAGTCTGATTATAAGCTTGAAGATGGAAAAATAAAAAGCTTTGAAGAAGCAAAAAGTGATGTAATTGCTGATTTAGATGAGAAATTTACAAAAAAAGAGGCTTTGAATCTATTTTTAAAGCTTAAAAAAGATGAAGAAAAATTCGAAAAATCTGAGAGTTTTGTTCAATCAAAATTACCTTTTAGTGCTGAAAATATAGAAAAAATAAATGAAGTAAAAAATGGAGAAATTGTAAAACCATTTTTTGAAAATAATAACTACTATATAGTAAAACTTATATCGAAAAAACCATCAATTGCTCTTAGTTTTGAAGAAGCAAAAGATAGAGCTTTTGTAGACTTTGAGAAAGATTTGAAAAAAAAGAGATTATCTGAAACTGCAATATCGAGTTTGACAAACTTTACAGGTGAAGAGATAAAAGCTGTTACAAGAGAGTCTATTGCGAAAATATCTCAATTAAATCAACAAGAAGCAGCCAATTTTTTAAATCAGCTTTTTTCAACTACAGCAAAAGAAGGGATTATTAAACTTGAAGGTAAAGAGATTTTATATAGAATAAATAGCTCAAAAATCCTAGCTTACGATAGTTCAAAAGATGAAATGACAAAAAATGCAATTATGCAAGTTCAAGAAAATGATTTAATAAATAATCTATTAAAAAAACTAGAACTTATTTACACAATTAAAACATCAACACAAACAAAGGAGTAACATTGAATAATATTTTAGCGATTGATTTAGGTTCATCTGCAATTACAACAGCTATAGCAAAACTTGATAATGAAAACAATATTAATATTTTAGGGACGGGAATTCAAGTTAGTAGAGGAATTGAAAAGGGATTAATAATTAATATTGAAGATGCCTCTAAATCTATAAAAGATGCTGTAGAAATGGCAAAAAAATCTTCAAATGAGCAAATTGATACAACCGTAGTATCTGTTTCTGGAGCATATTCAAAAAGTCATAGAAGTACAGGAAGTGTAAATGTTCCAAATGGTCTTATTTCTGAAACTGAAATAAATCAAGTTATGCAAATGGCACTATATAATGCAACAATTGTTCCAGATTATGAAGTTGTTCATGTAGTTCCTATGTTTTTTAAAGTTGATGATAGTGTAGAGGTTGATAATCCTTTAAATATGAATGGTACAAGACTTGAAGTTTCTGTAAATATTGTAATGTCAAAAAGAACAGCTCTTACAAATATTAAGTCTTCATTGAGAAATTCTGGAATAGATGATGTTAAATTTGTATTAGATTCTTATGCTTCAGCTTTGGCAGTGCTTGATGAACAACAAAAGAAATTTGGAGCTGTTGTAGTAAATATGGGTTCTACTGCTACTGAGTTTGTATATTACAAAGGAAATTCAATAATATATAACGGTTTTATTCCTGTTGGTTCAAACCATATTACAAGAGATTTATCTATCATGCTTCATACTCCACCAAATGCGGCTGAGAATATAAAACTAGAGTATGGTTCTTTGGTTAAAAACTATTCAGAAACTGATGAAAACGAAGATAGAAAAGTTAAAACACCAAGAATTGGCGATGAGAATAGTACAAATGAAATTGGATTAGACTCTATACAAACAATTATTCATGCAAGAGTTGAAGAGATTTTAATCTTAGTTAGAAATAAATTAAAGAAAAATGCTCTTTTAGATAGCACAGGTTCAGGAATTGTTTTAACAGGTGGAATGACATATCTTGATGGCATAAAAGATTTAGCAAGAAGAGTTTTTGAAGGAATTCCAATTAGTGTTTCAGCTCCAAAACCAATAATTAATAGCTTTGATGTAAATTTTGATGAGGCATATATGTCTACAATTGCTGGTCTTTTAGAGTATTCTTTAGGAAAAAACAGAAGCTATCAACTAGATTCAAGTAAAAAAATGATTAGACCAATTCAAAAAGAGAGACCCTTAATAAATACTAATATGGATATTAATCCAAATAAAGGAACTCAAGAAAGAGAAATACCTTATGGTACAAAAGATGGCGGAATGGATTTAACTCATCTTGTAAAAGAGAAGAAAAAAGAGGGAATTGGAAAAATATTTAAAAAAGTAACGGAGTGGTTTTAATGGAAAATAGCAACTTATTTGGAATAGATAAAATAAAAATAACAGAACAGATGCCAACAAAGGTTTTATCAAATAATCAACCAAAAATCGCAGTTATTGGAGTTGGTGGTGGTGGTTGTAATATGGTAAACCATATGATAGAAGAGGGTTCACATAAAATTGATTTAATAGTTGCAAATACAGATTTACAATCTCTTCACTCATCAAAAGCACCAAAAAAAATAGAGCTTGGCCCAAAACTTACAAAAGGTTTTGGAGCTGGAATGAATCCTGAAGTTGGAAGAGATGCAGCAATTGAGAGCTATGAAGAGATTAAAGCTATTTTAGAAGGAACTGAAATTGTTTTTGTTGCTTCTGGTTTAGGCGGAGGAACAGGAACAGGAGCTGCTGCTATTATTGCAAAAGCTGCAAAAGATGTTGGTGCATTAACAGTTTCTGTTGTTACAAAACCTTTTGGCTGGGAAGGTAAAAAAAGAGCAGGTCTTGCAAATTTAGGTCTTGAAGAGCTTAAAAAAGTTAGTGATTCTCTAATAGTTATACCAAATGAAAAACTAAATGAAATTGTTGATGTTGGATTGACATTTAAAAACTCATTTAAAATTGTTGATAATATTTTATATCAAGCTGTTATTGGAATGAGCGAAGTTATTTTAAACCCAGGACAATCAGATATTAATACGGATTTTGCTGATGTTAAAACTATTATGAAGCACAAAGGTATTGCTTTAATGGGAATTGGTAAAGGGAAAGGAGATAATTCTGTTCAAGATGCTCTTGATGATGCAATTAACTCTCCACTTTTAGATAAAGTTCCACTAGAAGGTGCAAAAGGTATATTAATTCACTTTAGTATGAGTCCAAATATTACACTTTTTGCAATATCTAGTGTTATGAGTACTATTCATGATAAATTAGATCAAAATGCAGATATTATTTTTGGAACAACTACTGATAAAACTTTAGAAAATGATGAGATAAAGGTTACTATTATAGCAACTGGATTTGATTCAAAAAATGAAGATAAAGATTTAAATGATAGTAGTGAAGAAATAGAGGCAAACTCTGTTCCAATTGATAGTGAAAACTATTTAGATACTCCACCTTTAATGAGAGATTATAAAATCCAATATATCTTAAAATAGTATAAAAAGGCTTAGCCTTTTTATATATGATAATCTATCTCTTTTTGTTTTTTTCCATCTTCTTCTTCCCACTCAAAAATAAAACACATTGCTAGTTTTTCTCTTTTATGTAAGAATTTACCAGTAAAATATCCAGATATAAATATTGAAATAATTGCTAAAAATGAGCTAAAAACAAGAGTAGAAACTCCACTTAAACCTTGTCCAACAGTACATCCAATAGCCATAATTCCACCAACTCCCATCATAGAGCCACCAATCATATTGTATTTTACTTTATTAATATTTTTATTTGCTGTGCACCCAAAACTATATTTTTTATTAAATAGTGTTGATATGAAAGTTCCAGCAACTGCTCCTAAGACCAAACAAACACCAAAGCTAAACTCATTTACTTGATAGTATGTAAAAAGCTCAAGAGTTTTTGCGCTAGGATATACAAAGCTAATAGCTTGAAGAGAAATCTCTTTATCAAAGCTTTCAAGTCCAATATGTCCTGTAACATACCAAGCTATTCCAACCAAAAGACCTATAATAGCACCATCATAAAGTGAAAATACTCTTTTTATTTTCTTTGTAAATAGATATAAAAGAACAAACAAAATAGCTAAAACAATATATATATTAAATTGAAAATTATTAATATTTTTTGAAATATCAATTAGGGTTTGATTATTAATAAAAGGGTTTATAATCTCAAATAAAGCACCTTTTGTTGTAGCATAAGCAAAAATAGCAATAAAAAGAAGAGTTATTAGTGCATTTGCATCACCTTGAGCAAATTTTACTATGCTTCTACTACTACAACCATCTGCTATCATCATTCCAGCCCCAAATAAAGCTCCACCAACAATAATTGCAAAATAGTTAATATCTTGTTTAAAATAAGCACTTTTGCTTAGATCAATTTCATAATAATTTGAAAGAATTTGAGTAGATATTATTGCAATAATTATGGCCATTATCACACTAGCTGCTCTTTTTGTAGATTTTATTTGTAGATAATCTTTTATGCTTCCACTAAAACAAAACTGTTTTTGTTGAGCAATAAATCCAAATACAAGCCCAATAAAAAGGGCTATAATATTAATAAGTGTATAAATCTCAAAATCAAGCATATTTAAATTTCATCCTCATCTTCTCTCATATCATCTAAATCAAGAAGAATGTTATTTGCTTCCTCTTCGCTTAATTGTCCTTTTTCTATCTGATTTAATGCTTCATTGTAAAACTTTTTTACATCTTGCATATATTCAAGCTCTATTTTTAGATTTTTATTTGTAGAATTTTTCTCTAAAAGCTTTTTTATAGCACTTATTTCATCTTCAACTTCAATTAAAACATCGGTTTTTAAAAGTTTTTCAAGTTCTTCTATTTTACTCAAAATATATCCTTATTTAAAATTTTAAATATTATATTGAAAATTACTTTCAATTATTAATATAAGTATAAAAATAGATATTTTTTTTAAACAGATGTCACTAAAAGGCTTTTTTATTTTACTTTAGATAAACTTTAAGCTTAAAAATTGAAAAAATTTGGAAAATGAATTTGAAAATAGAGACAAAAAAGCAAAAATTTAGTGAACCTTTATATCTTGAAAGTGGAAGACTGCTTGAAGAGTTTGAGATTATTTATGAGACTTATGGTTTATTAAATGAAGATAAATCAAATGTGATTATTATTTGTCATGCATTATCAGGAAGTCATCACGCAGCTGGTCGATATGAAAATGAGGCAAAAGCTGGTTGGTGGGATAAGCTTATTGGAGATGGGAAAACTATTGATACTAAAAAATATTTTGTAATTTGTTCAAATAATATTGGAAGTTCTTATGGATCAACTAGCCCACTTAGTCTAAATCCTAGCACAAACAAAGAGTATAGACTAAAATTTCCAGTACTTACAATTTCAGATATTGTAAATGCTCAGATGAAGCTTTATGAAAAACTAGGAATTAAAAATGCTCTAGCAGTAATTGGCGGAAGCATGGGTGGAATGCAGACTTTATGCTATGCAATAGAGCATCCAAATTTTGCAAAACACTATATTGCCTTGGCATGTACAGCATATACAAGACCTTGGGTAATTGCTTTAAATAAAATAGGAATTGAGGCAATTAGACATGATAAAGCATTTAAAAATGGTGAATACGACAAAGAAGATATAAAAACAGATGGGCTTGTTGGACTTGCTGTTGGAAGAATGGCTGGTTTAATTGCCTATTTAAGCCCAAATTTATTTAATAAAAAATTTGCAAGAGATTATGTTGATACAGATGGACTTTATGAACTTTTTGGAAGATTTGAGATAGAGAAATATCTTGAACACAACTCATATAGTTTTCCAAAGTTTTTTGACCCAATATCTTATTTATACATTTGCAAAACTATAAATATCTTTGATGCTGGAAGAAATAAGGATAATATTGAAGATTCTTTTAGAAAAATTGAAGGAGAGCTTCACTTAATCTCTTTTGCTGATGATATGCTATTTTTCAAAGAAGAGATGGAAGAGATAAGAGATATTATGATAAAAATTGGTAAAAAAGAGCAAGTAAGCTATCTTTGTGTGGATAGTTCAAGCGGACATGACTCATTTTTGGTTGAAGTTCCTAAATTTGAAAATCATATAAAAAATATTTTAAAGGATTAATTATGCAAGAAGAGAATATAAATTTTGAAGAAAAAATAATAAATGCAAAAGAAATTTTGGAAAAACTTACAAAAAATGATATTACTTTAAGTGATTCACTAAAGCTTTATAATGAAGGCTTAAAAGAGCTAGAGATGGCTCAAAAACTATTAGAAGAAGCAAAAACTATTTTTACTACAATAAATAAATAATTTTTAAAGAGAAATAAAATTATTTCTTCTTGCTGGCGGTTTATTAAGCATTTTTTAGATAAACTTGCCAAATTTTTAAAATCAGCGAAAGGAAAGTT
>CAYQFC010000003.1:0-24292 GCA_964416585.1 uncultured Aliarcobacter sp. | reverse complement strand
ATGGTGCTTTTGTTGGAAAACCACTTAAATATTTTTTACTTGATTTATAAGAGCAGTGTTCACTCCACATAGCAGAGAAGATACCAACTTCAACATAGTTTGGTTCTCGACCTAATATTTTTTTAATATGTTCAAATTCATCTTCTGTTAAAGAGTGTGCTAGGGCAATCTCTTTGATATTTAGTTCTTTGTTTTGCATTTTTCGCCTTAAATGTTTTATAATTTAAGGCGATTATACCTAAAAAGTATTAAAGAAGTTTTTAATCTTCTGTTAGAATTTTTAACTGATTATTTGATATTTCAACAAACAGCTCTTTTTTACCATAGAATTTTACACTAGGACTCGTGTACTCTTCATCCATCAAAACTCTATACATATTTTTATTCAAAGAGTTTGGATAAGGGCTTATATCTATATTAAATAGATTTATTGTTTTATCTTCATTTTTAGCAAAAACTTTTCTTTTTTGAGTAGAAAAAGTATTAAAATCACTCTTATCCGCTCTTTTAAAACTATTTGAATAGTATGAAAGATACTCATTTATTTTTGAATATTTCCATGCATCTTTCCATTTATAAATTGAGCTTAAAATAATAGCTATGTCATCTTTATTTGCTTTTTTTAACTCATTATGGCTTGTAATTAAAACACTCTTTTTAAGGTTTATATTTTTATCAAGCTTTGTTAGTTTTTCATTATCTAAAGCCAAACATCCTTGTGTAAACTTCTCTCTATCACCATTTAAAGGCATTCCATGTATCCAAATACCATGTCCTTTTTTATTTAAACTTTGATCAAAATTATTTGGATATGAAGTTACAAGAGCAAAAGGGCCATAAAATTGATCTAGACCAACTCTTTTTTGTGTTAAATCATAAGATCCTTCTGGAGTTTTTTTATCACCTTCTAAAAACTTATCACCACTATTCTCACCAACAATCATATTATCTTTAGATATTAATTTAAAATCATTATCTTGATTTTCAAATAAACTTATCTCTTTCCCATCTTTTTGAGCAACAATTACATATTTATTAAACTCATAATAACCATAATCAACATTTTTATTTTCTAAATATCTTTTCCAAAAGTTTAAATCTCGTAGATTTTTTTCTAGCTCTTGCTCTACTGATTTAATTCCTTCTGTTCTGTAAATATCCATAAGCTCTCTTGCATTTAAGCTTAATGCAATAAGCAACATAACAATAATTTTAAACAATATATACCCCATTTGAATTTTTAAGTTGTGCAATTGTATAATCAAAACCCTAATTTTTTAATAAAGAGAAACAATTAAATTATGAAAAAAATTATTATATTTATTATTTTGTGTACAACTTTACTATTTTCAGCCCAAGTTGAGGAGTTAAATTGGCCAAAAGGTGAGACATTTTTAACATTTCTTGAAAAAAATAAGATACCTCTTTCTTTATATTATGACTTAGAAAAAGAGGATAAAGAGCTTTGTAGTGAGATCCAAGCTGATAATAGATACTATTTATACAGTGAAAATGGTGGTGAATTAAATCAGGTTTTGATACCAGTTTCAATTGATATTCAACTTCATATCTATAAAGATAGTAAAAATAATTTTAAATTTCAAACACTTCCTATTGATTATATTGAAAATACTCAAACTGTTGCAATTGAGATAAATGAATCAATTTCAAATGATATTTATAAAGCAACTGGGGATAATAGCTTATCAGCTGTTATTCAATCTCTTTTTAAAGGAAGTGATGCAAATTTTAGAAAGATGCAAAAAGGTGATTTTATTGCTATTGAATATTCTCAAAAGTCTTATTTGGGAAAACCATTTGGAATGCCTGAAATTACCTCAGCCATGGTACAAATAAATAAAAAACCATATTATAGATTTAAATATGAAAAAGACGATAAATATTATGATGAAAAAGGTATAAGTTTTACTCAAGCCTTTTTCTTCCAAATTCCATTAGCATACTCAAGAATATCTAGCCATTTTACAAACAAAAGATATCATCCTGTTTTAAAAAGATATAGAGCTCACTTAGGTACTGATTTAGCAGCTCCAACAGGAAGAAATATCTATGCAGCTGGGGATGGAAAAATTGAGTTTGTTGGAACTCAAGGTGGATACGGGAAAACAATTATCATAAATCATCAAAATGGCTACAAAACTCTATATGCACATCAAAATGGTTTTGCAAAAGGGATTAGGCAAGGACAAACAGTATCAAAAGGTACTCATATTGGATATGTTGGCTCTACTGGTCTTAGTTCAGGTCCCCACTTACATCTTGGAATGTATAAAAATGGTGTTGCTATTGATGCATTAAATGTTATTAAAAAACCACAAAAAAATGCTCTTGAAGAGAAAGAGAAAGCTGTATTTATGGCAACTATTAAAAATATTTCAAATAAGTTTGAAAAAGAGATTAATAAAGAGAATAAAACATTACCAAATAAATTTGAAAGAACAAAAGATAGAAGTGAGATAAATGTATTATAAAATAGAACGAATGTTCTATTTTATTTATTAAAAGAAGAAGATACTATCGATAAAAACTCATCTTTAGTTTTTTTATCACTTTTAAATAATCCTCTTAAAGATGATGTTACAGTAGTTGAGCATATTTTTTCAACCCCTCTCATCTCCATGCACATATGTCTTGCATCTACAATAACTGCAACCCCTTTTGGTTTTAAATAATCATTTAAAGCATCACAAATTTGCTCTGTCATCTGCTCTTGAATTTGTAATCTTCTAGCAAATACATCTACAACTCTAGGAATTTTTGAAAGTCCCACAACCTTTCCATTTGGAATATAAGCTACATGAGCTTTTCCAATAATAGGCAACATATGATGCTCACAAAATGAGTAAAACTCTATATCTTTTACAACCACCATTTCATCATTTGTAGATGTAAAAAGTGCTTTTTGTATAATCTCTTTTGGGCATTCATTATAACCCTTAAACATAAAATCATAAGCCTTTCTAACTCTTTTTGGAGTATCTAAAAGGCCCTCTCTTTGTGTATCCTCGCCAACATAATTTAAAATATTTTTAATAGAGTTTTCAAACTCTAACTCTTTACTCATAATACATAATTCCTTTTATTTTTTTATATCCAACCTTTTTTTCTAAAGATTATCAAAGGTGTAATAGCAGATAAAATCATAACTCCAACTGAAAACAAATATCCATAATCCCAATTAAGCTCAGGCATAATGTCAAAGTTCATTCCATAAATACTAGCAACAAGAGTTGGTGGAAGGAAAATAACATTTACAATTGTAAAAATTTTAATAACTTTGTTTTGTTCAACACTCAAAAGTCCAACAAAAATATTTTGTAGATAATCAAGTCTTTCAAAATTAAAATTTGTATGGTCAATTAAAGACCTAATATCCTTTAACATAATAGGAAGTTCACTTTTGTCTTCTATTACCCTTTGAGATTTTAACAAAGAGTTTAATATTCTTTGCTTATCTGTAAGGTTTTCTCTTATTTTCATATTTAAGTTCTCAAAAGTTGACATCTGTTCTAGTAAATCTTCATTATCAACATCATCATCAAATGCTTGTTTTCTAATATTTGCTATATCACGACTCAAATTCTCAATAATATCGGCATCTGCATCAATTCTAATATCAATAATTTGAGAAAAAATAGAGTATCCTGTGTTGTACTCTCTTGGACTAGCAAGAAGTTTTTTAATTGAAGTGTTAAAACTTGCAAGTTTTTTGTACCTAATTGAGATTAATAAATCTCCTTGTAAAATAAAAGAAACTGTCTCATTCACAGGCTCTTTGCTATCATTAATTAAGAAATAACTATTAATTTCTATTCTATTTGCCTCTTCCCAATACCTAGAACTAAGCTCGATCTCTTCACTCTCTTGTTTTGTTGGAAACTCCATATCAAATATAGATTCAATTGTTTTAACTTCTTCGTGTGTAGGAAAAAGCATATCAATCCAAATAACACTCTTTCTATCTTCAATATCTTTTAGGTATTCAACACCCTCCATTACGGTAAGTCTATTTCCTTTTTTTACATAGCAACTAATCAAAACTTACTCCTTTAAAACTATTTTATTATATTTCCCATATCCCAAATAGGGACAAATATTGCTATTACTATCCAAAGTATCAAAAGCATTATAAAACTAAGAAATATAGGTGGTATTATCGCTATTAGAAAATTTATTTTATCATCAAATCTATTTTTGTAAATCATTTTAATTTCACTAATAACCAAAGGCAAAGAGTTTGAAACTTCACCTGTATTTAGTAGATTTAAAATCATATCATCAAATATTTTTGATTCAGAAAAAGAGATATTGATTGATTTTCCATTTTCTATTAAATTATCGATAATAGTTATTTTATCCAATAGATATTTGTTTTCTAATAAAATTTTAGAACTTTTAAAGCATTTATGAAATTCAAATTGTGATTTTTGCATAATTTCTATAAGTAAAAACATTTTATACATCTGCAAAGAGAAGTTAATATCTTTTATTATAAAAATATTATTTATCATTATTTTATCTATAATTTTTTGGAATAATTTACTTTTTTTGTATAGAATATAGATAAAAATTATTGTTAAAACTACTACAAAAAATATTATTAAATAGTAATTTGAAAACCAATATTCAGATAAAAATAGCATTTTTGTTGCAAATGGAAGCTCATTTTGATTTTGATTAAATATGGTTTTAAAATTTGGCACAACAAAAACAAAAATAGAAATAAGTGAAATTAAAAAACTAATCATCAAAAAAATTGGATAAGAGATAGCTTTTAGAAATTTTTTTCTTATTTGACTAGTTTCTATTAAAAGCAAAGATAAAGCATCAATATTTAAACTAATATCTCCACCTTGAAAAAATATCTTTGAAAATTGTTTAAACAGTGGATTTATATTAAATTTATCAAAACTCTCTTTTGAACTATTTTGTTCAATAAATAGCTTTTTTAAACTATTTAAAAATATTAAAATATTTTTATTTTTCTTACTTTTTATCAAAATATCAAAAGCATCAGAGATATTTATATTTGATTTTAACATCAAATTTAGCTCATAAAAAATTAGATTTAAACTCTTATCATCAACTCTTATTTTTTTCAAAAAATTTATATCAAAGATAGGTTTTTCTTCAGTTATTTTTATAATATTTTTTGGTTTTTTTTCAAAATCTATATCAATAGTTTCTAAAATCATCTCTTTTATTTTTTTATCTTCTTGATAAATAATTTTATATTTTTTCATAAATTAATCACTTTTAAAACTTCATCTAAAGATGTTATATTTTGCTCTACTTTTAAATCTCCATCATCTTTAATAGTCTTAAAATCTATACTTTTTAGATATTTTAGAAACTCATTTTTACTAGCCTTATGAAAAATCAAACTTGATATTTCACTATCTATTTTTAAAATCTCAGCAATTGAACTTCTTCCTTGAAACATTGTAAAATTACATATTTCACAACCTTTTTGTTTACAATTTTGACAATAGTTTAAAACTAATCTTTGAGCCATCACA
The DNA here is from genome assembly GCA_964416585.1 of uncultured Aliarcobacter sp. Taxonomy (GTDB): domain Bacteria; phylum Campylobacterota; class Campylobacteria; order Campylobacterales; family Arcobacteraceae; genus Aliarcobacter. Next base: position 18,752 of record CAYQFC010000003.1, on the reverse strand, counting down.
AGCTTTAAGCAAGTAGATACCAAAAATGGATCTGCTTTTAAATCAAGAAGTCTTGTAATTGTCTCCAAAGAGTTGGATGCATGAATACTTGCAAGTACCAAATGACCTGTTAATGAAGCTTGAAGTGCAATATCTAAAGAGAATTTATCCCTTATCTCTCCAATAAAAATAATATCAGGATCTTGCCTTAAAATATTTTTTAAAGCCAAGTCAAAACTAAGCCCTATTTTGTTATTTATTGGCACTTGATTTATTGAAGGAATTTTATACTCAACAGGATCTTCAATGGTAATAATTTTTTTATCTTCACTATTTAACTCTTTTAAAATAGAGTATAATGTTGTAGTTTTTCCACTTCCTGTTGGTCCACTAATCAAAATTAATCCTGAATTCAGAGTCAAATTCTCTTTTAGAATATTATAAATTCTGCTATTTAAACCCAAAGTTTCAAGACTTTTTGTTAAATTTGTATTATCAAGAACCCGTAAAACCAATGATTCAGCTTCAATTGTTGGCATAGAAGAAAACCTAAAATCATATATTTTACTATTTATCTCTATGGAAAATCTTCCATCTTGTGGAAGCCTTGTTTGAGTAATATCCAAATTTGACAAAAGCTTCAAAAATGATGAAATTTGTAAAAAATAACAAAAATCTATAACAAAAAATATCTTTAATTTCCCATCAACTCTAAACTTAAATAAAACCCTATTTTCAAACCTTTCAATATGAATATCACTAGCTTTTTTATATATTGCAAACTCAAGAATTTTTTGCAAAAACTCTTTTATATAGCTATCATCATTTTTTATATTTATCTTCTCTATTATTGAAAATAGCTCTATTTTTATATCTAAATCAGATAATAAAAACAAAATTTCAAGCTCATTTACTTCAAAAAATGTCAAAATTTTTGAAAAATCACTCTTTATTGCTTGTAAATTTGAGCTTTTGCAAACTAATAATTTTAAATTTATTGAATCTTCATAGATTGGAATTAAACGATTTTTTATAAAATAACTTTTATCATATTTTATAAAAAGTGAGTAATTAATCAAGATTTTTAATATATTTTGCATGTTTTAAATAGACCTTTATTTCGTGATTTTTATCTTTTAAGATTACAAAATCTCTATATATTTTAATAATTTTGTAATTTTCTACAAGCTCGTTTTTCCTATATAAATTTCCGTTAATTTGAGCAAAATCTCCTATAATTGCACTAAGAACGAAATCTTCTTCACTTAATTTTGTATCTATTTCATCCGTTTCTATCTCTTTTATCTCTTCTTTATTCTCCACAATTTCAAAACTATCTTTTAATATAATTTTTTCTCTTTTTTCTTTAAGCTTTTTTATAAAGAAATTTGAAAAATCAACTCTTAGGCTTACAATATTTTTCAAATTATCCCTTCTAAAATTTACAAAACTTATTTTGCTAAAACTATTTAAGTTCTCAATTTTCTCAAAGAAATTAAAAATATCATTTAAATTTCCACTAAAAAGTAAAAATATTTCACTCTCTTTTTTCTCATTTTTTATTATAAATATCGAATTTTCTTTTGCAAAATTCTCAATTTTCAAAGATATTTCCAAGATATTTTCATCAAGTTTTCTATTTTCAAAAGAGTAATTATCTATTTTCTGAACTATTTGATTTGTCTGTTCTTGTTCATTAAAATATAAAAATATAAGAACTCCTAAAAAAATAGGAAATAAAAAGAGTTCAATTTTTGTCTTTTTTTCACTATTTATAAATCTATTATTTAAATAATTCAACATCAAAAACTGCCTTATAAATATTTTGATTTTCTACAAAATCTATTTTTGAAGATAAAAAATTAAGAGTTTTATCTTCAAAAAAAGTATAAATATCATCTTTGTTTTTTGAAGATATTTCAAATTTTATAATCTCGTTTGAAAATTCAAAATTTTCTAAATAAAGATTTCTACTCTCAATTTTTTCGATAATTTCTCTTGTTTTAAACTCAAAACTTTTAAATTCATAGCTATTTTCTAAAGATTCAATATCGATATTTTGCTCTAATTTTTCACTATTTTTTATATTTTTCTCTTTTTCAATACTAAAATAAAAAAACAGTAAAAGAGAAAAAGCAAGAAGATAAAGTATATAAAAATAGAAAATATAACTCTTTTTTAATTCAAAAAACTCTATTTTATTATTTAGTTTATTCTCTTTTTCATCTTCCAAATCCTTGCTATTTACAAGTTTAAAATCTTTGAAATTTATCTTAAAAGTCTTATTTAAATAGCTTAAAAGTTCATTTGTATCAATGTTTTCTTCTATTTTATGAAGATAGTAAATTTTATTATTTTTGATGATTAAAAAATAGTTTTTATATAAAAAGGCAAAACTATCATCTGTTTTATATCTTTCATAGAGTTTTAAAAATAGCTCTAATTCAATATTTTTAAAACTCTCTTTCAATAAAACAATTTGATATATTTTTAGCTCTTCTATATAGTTTAGGATTATTTTTTCATTTCTTGTAGGTTTTTGGTTTTTTAGTTCCAAGGATGTAGATATGAAATTTTTTAAGCTGTTTTTTTCTATCTCTTCGCTAACTTCAAGTTCAATAATTTCAAGATTTTCTAAGCCAAAAAAACCATTCATAATAGACTCTTTTTAAGAAATAATTTAAAAAGAGTTTATTAAAGCTTAGCTTAAAATAATATTTATAATTATGTTTAATTCTCTATATTATAGCCCATTGATTTTAGGGCATCTTTATTTTTTGTCCAATTTTTCTTTACACTAACAAAAAGTTCAAGATAGCATTTTTTACCACTTAATTTTTCTATTTTTATTCTTGCTGCTTTTCCAATTCTCTTTATTGCTGCCGCATTTTGTCCTATAATCATACCTTTTTGGCTATCTTTTTGTACAATTATTTTTGCTTTTATCACATCAACATTTGGTTTTTCATCAATTTTATTTATTAAAACATCAGCTTCATAAGGTATTTCATCACTAATATTTTCAAAAATTGCCTCTCTTATAAACTCTTTATAAATATCTCTTAAATGCTCCGTTGTCATAATTTCTGTATCAAATAAATATGGGTGTTCTGGCAAATATTTTACAACCTCATCCAAAATATCAGATTTTTTTGTGGCTCTTTTTATTGATATTGGTATCATTGCCTCATATTTTTCTTGATATTTTTCATACTCTTTTAATTTAACCATTAATTCATCATTGTTTACAAAATCTATTTTTGTAAGCAATAAAATATGTTTTGTATTTTTCTTATTTTTTTCTAAAAAATCTTCATAATATTTTAAACTATCTGTTACAGGAGCTAGAAATAGTATTAAATCACAATCTCCCATGGCTTTCAAAGCTTCATCAAGCATAAATTGATTTAAAAGTTTTTCAGTTTCATGAATTCCTGGTGTATCTACAAAAATAATCTGATCGTCTTCATGCATTACAATTATATTTGATCGTTTTCTTGTAGCATTTGCTTTGTGTGATACCATTGCTATTTTTTCACCAACAAGCCAGTTTAAAAGTGAGCTTTTTCCCGCATTTGGTCTTCCAACTACCGAAACATATCCGCATTTTGTCATAGTGTGCCTTTTTTATTTTTTGTATAATATCATATTTTATCTAACTTAATATTTTAAGCTTTTACAAACCTTTGCTCTATTTGACTACTTGTAAGTTCGATATTTTTTTCATTTAAAAAACCAAAATAATAAAATTCATCTTGATAAGTTACCTGAATTATTAGGAAATTTTTATCTTTATGATTATTTACAAACTTATTTAAAGCTTCTAAAATATCGTTTTTCCAGTATTTTTCAATCTCAGCATTGTTTCCTGCATCAAAAAACATACAATCTTCACACATAGAAAAAACATACTCTCCAGCCCCTTCTAAAATCTCCAAACTTCCAAATTCGTGGTCTAATTTTTCATTTGTTATTGGGCAAAATAGCTTAAATTTACCACCATAATTTGCTAAATCAATTTTTATTATATTCATATTTTCTCCTACTTTAATACTACTTTTATATCATTCATACTTTTAAACTCAATAAACTCTTTTAAAAGTCCAACAAGCTCTACAACTTCACTATTTTTCATCCTAATACAACCACTTGATTCATAACTTCCTATTGTTTTTTCGCTCAAAGTCCCATGAATTCTATATGTCTCTTTTCCATCAACTTTATGGCTAAGATTTATTTTTGCACTTCCCATGTAATTTAGTTTATCTCCGCCTTTTACAACTCTTGGAAGCTCAATTCCTTTTTTCTTAAAACTACTTATTGTATCACTTGTTGGATACCAAACTGGATTTAGAGTAATAGCTTTAACATCGCCCCAACCCAAAGGTTTTTTTATATCTTTTCTAGCTGTTGAAACTCTATAAGTTTTCAAAATTTTTACTTTTTCATCTGTTTTTGCTATTAATTTTAAAATATTTTTTGATGAATCAACATCAATAATTATTTTATCATACGAGCCTGTTTCACTCAAAAGATTATCTACTTTTTTAAAAGTAGATAACTTTGGTGTATATCTATCTATTATTTTTGTTCCTATTTTTGAGAAATCTTCTGTAAATTTATCTTCATCAAAAACCTTTATTTTTGAAAACTTATTTATAAATTCATCAATTTTTATTAATGCTTCACTATCTTGCTTTGAAAAAAGTGTTGAAATTATAAGAAAACTTAATATAAAAGATTTAAACAAAGCTTATACTCCATAAAAATAGTAATTTTATATAGATTTATACCAAATTTTACTATCAAATTAGATTAACAATTTTTGGATACAATTTTGCCAAAAATTATTAAAAAATGGGAAAATATGAAAAATAGCTTAGAAACAACGATTTGCCACCTAAAAGATTTTGCACCTTTTAAAGATATTACAAATAGTTCACACTTTCCAATATACAACACTGCAACTTTTGATTTAAAAGAGCAAACAAGCTCTACTCAATATGACTACACAAGAAGTACAAATCCAACAAGAGAAGCTTTGGAAAACTTCTTTGCTTATGCTGAAAATGGAGCTGGTGCTGTTTGTACTCACACAGGAATAGCAAGTGTTGCTCTACTTTTTGAGACAACTTTAAAAGCAAATTCAACTATTTTAGTAGAAGCAGATTGCTATGGTGGTACTTTTAGACTTTTAAAAATATATAAAGAGAAGTATAATCTTGAAGTTATTTTTGCAGATTTTAGCGATTTTTCAATGCTTGAACACCTTTTAAAAACAAATAGTATAGATTTAACTCTTTGTGAAAGTCCTACAAATCCAGGGCTTAAAATAATAGATTTAAAAAAAGTTGCAAAGCTTTGTAAAGAGTATAAATCTTTATTTGCTGTTGATAATTCACTAGCTACTTTTATTAGTCAAAAACCACTAGATTTAGGGGCTGATTTTTCACTATTTTCTACTACAAAATATATAAGTGGTCATGGTGCTGTAATTGCAGGAGCTGTTGTAGCAAAAGAGAGTAAGTGGGCCTCAAAGCTTCATTTTTACTCAAATGCTCATGGGCATAATCAAAATCCACTAGATGTTCATCTTATCTCTTTAGGAATTCCAAGCCTTAAATTAAGAGCAAAAGCAAGTAGTAAAAACTCAAAAAAACTTGCTCTTTGGCTTGAAAACAAAGATTTTATCACAAAAATAACTCATCCAGCTTTAAAATCAAACACTCAAAGAGCTTTGGCAAAAAAACAGATGAGTATAATTCCTGGTGTTTTTTGTGCTGATTTTAAAACTGTTGAGTTGGCAGAAAAATTTATAGCAAATAGTAAAATATTTGGAGAAAAATGCTCTTTTGGAAGTCCTGATAGTAGAGTTGAAATCCCTTCAAAAATCTCTCATGCATCATTTTCAAAAGAGGAGCTAAAAGCTATTGGAATTAGTGAAAGTACTGTTAGATTTGCTATTGGATTTGAAGATATTGAAGATTTGAAGAAAGATATTTTACAAGCTATAAAATGATAGATAATTCAATATTTAAACCAATAATTTGCGGAGAAACACTACCACAAAAAAATATTCATGCAGTATCAACATCTATGCCAACTTTACAAGATGTTATAGATTATGAAGAGCAAACAGCAGAGATTTTAGAAAAAATAACTGTTGCATATCCAAGATTTGTAGTACATCCTTATCTTAAACTTTTAGCAAACTATTTGAAAAAAAAATATGAAGTTTCAAGTGAGTATGAACTTATACTTCTAAGTAGTAAAAAAGCTGTTGAAGTTGTAAGTAGTAGATATTTTATACATAATAAGTTTGAATTTTCTGAGCCTTTTGGAGTAATAAAAGTTCTAAAAGGAAGACAATATCAAAAAGTATTAAAATTTATTCAACATGTAGGATATAACCTATCTTCAAGATTGGCTGAAGATTATCTTTATAGTTTGGGTTTAATAGAGAAAATTTTTGAAGAAGAGCTTGAAGAGAAGATATTTGCTAAAGATATTATTCTTAATACTCTTGCAGATGCTTATAGTGAAAAAAAAGAGAATATAGCTTTGGCACCTTCTGGAATGAATGCGATATATAGTGTATTAAAGGGCTTAAAAAACATTCAAGCAAGAAATGGAAAATCTATTTTAATTCAGTTTGGATGGCTATATTTAGATACAACAAATATTGTAAATCACTATTTTGAAGAGAGTAAGGTTTTTTATGATGTTGAAAATTTAAGCCTATTAGAGAAATATCTAAAAAATAATCCAAATAGAGTTTTAGCAATAATCACAGAAGTTCCTACAAATCCACTTGTGCAGACTGTAAACTTAAAAGCCTTAAGAGAACTTTGTGACAAATATAACATTATTTTGGTAATAGATAGCACTTTTGCAACTCCTTATAATTTGTATCTAAAACCTTATGCTGATATTTTTGTAGAGAGTCTTACAAAATTTGCTTGTGGAAATGCCGATGTTTTAATGGGTGCTATTATTTTAAATAGTAAATTTAAAATTTCTCATATAAAAAATGAGTTTTTCAAACACACAGATGAACCTTATATAAAAGATATACAAAGAATGGCTTTGGAGATTAAAGAGTACAAAAAAAGAGTCAAAAAAATATCACAAAATGCAAAAGATTTAGTAAAATTTTTAAAAACTTTGCCATATATTTCAAGAGTTTATAGCTGTTTTGATGATAAAAATTACAAAGCTTTAATGATAGATGAGAACTCTTTTTGTGGAATAGTATCAATATATATAGAGAAAGATTTTGAAAAAATATACAATAGTCTAAACTTTGCAAAAGGTCCTAGTCTTGGGACTGAGTTTACACTTCTTATGCCCTATACCTATCTTGCACACTATGATTTAATCACAAGAGAAGATGGAAAAGAGTTTTTAAATAAGATAAAACTTCCTATTAATCTTATACGAATTTCTGTTGGAATTGAAGATATAAATGAGATTAAAAAAGAGTTTAAAAGAGTGTGTGAAGATAATTAAAAAGAGAAAAATTAGGATAATTCGTGATAAAAGAAGCAGAAAAAACAGATATAAAAAATATCTCAAATCTAATATTAAATGCAATAGATGATATTGCAAATATGCTTACAGGAGAAGATAGTAAAGATAAAATTCTAAAAACTTTGGACAACTATATAGTTATGGATGTTTGTCGTCTTAGCCATAAAAATATCTACACATATATAAAAGATGAAAAAATTGTAGCTATTTTAGTAGCTTATAGCTCAAATGATATAGATATTTTAGATAAACCAATGCTAGAACACCTTGCAAAAAAAGGGATAAAAAAAGAGTGTTTTGATAAAGAGTGTTTTGCTGATGAGTTTTATATTGATACTATTAGTGTTTTAGAAGATTATCAGGGCTTAGGAATAGCAAAAGAGCTTTTTGCATTTGCTTTTAATATTGCAAAACAAAAAGGTTTTTCAAAAACCTCTTTATTAGTAGATATAAACAAAGAAAAAGCCAAAAATCTCTATCTTAAAATGGGTTTTAAAGATAATAAAATTTTAGAAGTAAATAAAACAGATTTTTATCATATGATAAAAGAGATTTAGGCTTTAGCTTCTATATTTTTCTACTCATAGCTTTTTGCTATTTGCTTTGCAACATTTAATAAATTATTGCTCCAGTCATCACTTAATGGATCAATAGCAACAACATTTGCACCAATATTTTGAGATATTGTTTTTGATGTTTTTTGTGAAAATTGTGGAGATACAAAAACAACCTTTACATTATGGGCTTTTGCCTCTTTTATTAAGTTTATAAGCTCATTTGGTTTTGGCTCTTTTCCCATATTTTCAACAGCAATTTGCTCCAAAAAATATGAAGTTGCAAAATATCCCCATGATGGATGAAATACCATAAAAGCTCTATTTTCATATGGTTTTAAGATACTTTTTATCTCCAAATCAAGATTTGTAAGCTCTTTTTCAAACTCTTCAAAATTTTGCTTATAAAAACTACTATTTTCTTCATCTATTTTTATCATAGCTTCATATATGTTTTTTGCTTGGATTTTTACCAAATTTGGCTCCAACCAAATATGTGGATCTAACTCACCTGCTTCGTGTTTATGTTCTTTATGTTCACTACTATTATTTGCAACTTCTTCATGAAAATGAGCTTTCATTGGCATTTTTTCTATTCCAATAGTTGTATCAACAAAAATTGTATTTTTGGCATTTTGTTTAAACTTCTCTATCCAAGCCTTTTCACTTGGTTCTCCTATTTTAAAATAGGCTTTTGAGTTAAAAAGTGCTTTCATATTTGAGGGTTTTGGCTCAAAATTGTGTGGAGAACTTCCAGGGGCAACCATTACATTTACATCAAACTTGTCTTTTACAATCTTTTGAACAAAATATTTTTGTGGCAAAATTGTCACACTTAATTGCTCTTTTGCCTCTAAAACAGAGATAAAAAAGGCAAAAACCAATATAGATTTCACTACTATTTTTTTCATAATATTTCCTAAAATGCAACTAAGTTGCAAAAATTTTTAGAATTTTAGTAGGAAAAAACTTTAATGCAACTTAGTAGCACTTAAATATCTTTTTGCTAAACTCCTATTTATGATTAAAGAAAACCTTTCAAATATAAAACTAACAAGTGCAAGAAAATCTATCTTAGATATTTTATTATCTTCAAAAAAACCTCTTAGTTATGAAGATATAAAAGATAAAATATTTATGGATAAAGCGACTTTTTACAGAAATATTGCATTTTTTGAAGATGAAAATCTTATAAACTCATTCGAATCAAATGATAAAAAAAGATATTTTGAGATAAAAGATACCCAACATCTACATTTTATCTGCAACTCTTGTTCGACTATTGAGTGTATTTTTGAAGACCCAGAGTTTTTTTTGAAAGATTATAAAATTGAAAATATTATCCTAAAAGGAAAATGCAAGGAGTGCAATACAAATGGCTAAACTGCTTCCAATAAAATATCTAAGAACATTAGCAAATATAAAAAATCAATACAGGTTCATAACAAGCTTTATCACAACAGCAACACTTAGTGGATTTAAGCTCTTTTTGGTGACAGTTTTAGCTGTTTATATTGCAAATTCTGTATATGCTCCACAATATTTTGAACTTTTACAGACTCATTTTAGCTTCTCATTTGGAACTCATATCTTCTCAATGAGTTTACAAACTTGGATAAATGATGTTTTAATGGCAATTTTCTTTTTAGTTGTTGGACTTGAAATAAAAAGAGATATGCTAATTGGAGAGCTTTCTAGTCCCAAAAAAGCATCTTTTCCTATTCTTGCTGCTCTTGGTGGAATGCTTATTCCTGCTATTATTTATCTAAGCATAAATCAAAGCCATCCAACAGGATTTGGAGTTCCTATGGCAACAGATATTGCCTTTGCTTTAGGAATTTTAATGCTTTTGGGAAAAAGAGTTAGTTTATCCCTTAAAGTGTTTTTGGTAACTTTGGCTGTTGTTGATGATTTAGGAGCTATTGTTGTTGTTGCTATATTTTACACAAGCGAATTGCACTATAATTTTCTTATTTATTCAGCTCTTACTTACTTTATTTTAATGCTTTTTAACTACTTCAATCTAACAAGAGTTATGCCTTATTTATTTGTAGGTATATTTTTATGGATTTTTATTCATAGTTCTGGTATTCACTCTACAATTGCAGGTATTTTACTAGCTTTTGCTATTCCTTTAAAAGCAAATAAAACATCAGTAGAAGAGATAGAAGAGCATAATTCAAAAAGCCCACTTCTTAGGGTAGAACATGCTTTACATAATTTTAGTGCATTTTTAATAATGCCTATTTTTGCTTTTGCAAATGCTGGAGTTGAGCTTGAACTTTCAAGTGTAATTGAACATAAAACTATTGTTTTAGGAGTATTTTTTGGGCTTGTTTTAGGAAAACCAATAGGTATTTTCTTGGTAACTTATCTTGCAACAAAATTAAAAATAAGTGAAAAACCAGATAGTGTAACTTGGAGTGAAATTGTAGCAGTTGGTTTCTTGGCTGGTATTGGATTTACTATGTCTATTTTTATCTCAGCCTTAGCATTTGAAGACCCAAAAATTGTGAGTGCTGTAAAAATTGGAGTTTTTGCTAGTTCATTAAGTGCAGCTATTATTGGAGTTGTATTTTTGCTTCTTCTTAGAAAAAAGGCTTAAGCCTTTTTTCTAACTAATCTTTTATTAAATGTTCATATTTTTTATCTGTTAAAAGCTTCATAAAAGCCACCAAAGCATCTATTTTTCTATCATTTTGGGCATTTGCTTTTAACTCTTTTAAAGAGATAGTATCCTTATGCTCTGCCTCATCCCAAGGTTTTTGTGTTTCAGGATTTAAAACTCTATCTTTATTATTATATTTATCATAAAACTCCACAACAGTTCTTAAATCTTTAAATACTCCATTATGCATGTAAGGTGATGTAACGGCAACATTTCTTAGAGTTGGAGTTTTATATCTTCCTATTTGCTCATTTTTATTCGCTTCATTTTTGATATTTTCATTTGCCAAAAGCCCTAAATCTTTCTCTTTTACTCCATTTTTTTCTCTTAACTCATAATTTATTGGAACTCCAATATTATGAAACTCATAGTTTGTAAAGGTTTCACCTGCTTTTCCTTCACCTTTTAAAACATGGCAAGTGGCACAAGAGTTATTGTTGTTTGAGAAAAATATAGACATTCCTAAATCTTCAAGTGGAGTTAAATCATATTCTCCTTTTAAATATCTATCATATTTTGAATCAAAAGGGGAAAATATATCAGTTTTTTCAAAACTTGCAAGTGCTTTTGTCATACTTAAAAATGCTTTTTCATCACTAGAAAAAATATCATCTCCATATATTTTTTTGAAACTTTGAACATAAACATCACTCTCTTTAAGTCTATTTACCACCTCTTTTTCATCTTTTAAACCCATCTCTATTGGATTTAAAGGAGGACCTCCTGCTTGGTCTTCAAGAGTACTTGCTCTTCCGTCCCAAAACTGCCCACCAACATAAAAGCCTTTTTTGCTATCAAAATAAAATTTTGGGGAAAATTTAGCATATGAAACTGTTGGAGCTTGTCTATCTCCCAAAGATTTTAAATCATCTCCTAAAGATGCCATTTTTTTAATGCCATTTTCTCTATCATCAACAAAAGCAGTTTCAGGTTCGTGGCAAGTAGCACAACTTTGAGTTCTATTTTTTGATAAATTTACATCAAAAAATAGAACTTGCCCTAAACCCTCTTCACTAATCTCACTAGAGTTTAAAGCACTAATTAATAGTGTGCAAAGAGTTAGATTTTTCAATATTTTCATACTTTTTTTCTCCTTTTTTATATAGATTTATAAATGGTCTTAAAAACAGATCTTTGATTGTTTTATACTCACTCATTTGACTTTTTCTAATTCCAAACTTCAAAATTTTTACATCTTTTGATAGAGCTAAAGTTCCAAAAACTCTATCCCAAATAGCAATATATCCTCCATAATTTTTATCAAAATGTTTTGTATCATGGTGAATTTGATGCTGTTTTGGAGATATTAACCACTTTTCCAAAAAATCAAAATAGGCAAAAGGAACATGAGAATGTCTTAAATTTGAAGCAAAAAATGAACTTATAAACACAAAAGCATTAACTCCAAAAATCATATATATATTTATCTTTGCAGCAAAAAAATAGATAAAAACTCCTGTTATAAAACCAACACTAAGAGCATATCTAAGTCCAAATAAAAAATTTTCTACAAAATGAACTCTATAGAATGTAATTGGAGTTAGTACTTTTGCACTATGATGAACCTTATGAAATTCCCATAAAAAAGGAATTGTATGTAAAAATCTATGGAGCCAATATCGTGTAAAATCGCTAAAAACAAAGATACTTAAGGTATATAAAAATGTAATTTCAGATAAGGTAAAACTAGATATTTCTATAAAACCAAAATTATCAAGTAGATATTTATTTACAAAAAGTGCAACTGCTTTTGCACTAAATAAAAGCGGAACTATCAAAAAAATATTTACCAAATTTGATAAGAAAAAATAGATATAATCAAGTTTAGCACTTGAATGTAGCCATAATTTTGAAGATTTTATAACTCTTGTACTTTTATTTGTAAAATAAAAATACAAAATAGCTATAAATATTGAGCTTAAAATATAGAGCCAATATACTCTTTTGTTTGGATTACTTAAAAAATCAAGTGCTAAAAGCTCCAAAATCAATCTCCATCAGCATCTAATATATCAGGTTTAAGACCCAATTTTTCAATTATAGAAGTATAATATAAATCATGAATTTGAGATACTGCTTCAAAAACCTTTTGTGAATTTGAAAAATCATCTTTTTTAAGAGTTTTTAAATCATTTTGAGCAATATTGATTTTATCCAAAACAGTTTTAATATCACTTGTAACATTTTTCTCTTCTGCTAAAGTAAATAATGTTTTATATTTTTTTGCTTCTAAAATCTCTTTTTGAGCCTCTAAAATTGAGTTTATAGCTAAAAATGAGTTTTGACTTAAAAAATACTCTGCTCTACTATTTTTTGGATCATTTTTGTACTTTGATGAAAAACCACCAGCATTTCCAACTCTCCACTCTTTTAATCTATATGAAGATGCTATTAGTGAATTTATTAAAATAGCATTCTCCTCTAAAACTGTTTTTGTAGGATTTTTCAAGTAGTTTTCATAAGCTTCTTTAATATCTTTTAAATGTTTTAATATTGAGTCACTAATTAAAAAGATAATCTTTTTTCGTCTATTTTCATCTATATTTTTATCATCAGTAAACATCACATATTCTAAAGCATTTATCGTTTTAAATGAGTTTTTAAACAAAGCTTCTTCTTCTTTGTTGTTTAAAGATAGAACTCTTTTCATTTGAGAATTCAAATCCTCTTTTAAATTATTAAAAACATCAATAAATCTAGGAGTATCTAAAAAATCGCTATTTAACTCCCCAATTACATATGATGTTTCAACTTTTTTCCAAGATATTACAAGATTTTCAAAACTATCTTTTGTCTGATTTTTTTGCACATTTTGTACACCATTTATTGCTTTTTCTATATTTGGAACTATCTCATTTTTAATAATACTTTGAAGTATTGAATCATCTGCCATTAAACTTGAAATAAAAATAAAAAATATTAGAAATATTTTTCTCACTACAACTCCTTTAAAAATTCAATTAATTTTTCTCTTTGCTCTTTATCTAAAGATTTATAAGCCTCTTTACTAGCTTTTGCCTCTCCACCATGCCACAAAATAGCCTCTTCAAAGTTTCTAGCTCTTCCATCGTGTAGAAGATTTGGATCCTCTTTATTTATCTTTTCATGAAGAGCCAATCCCCATAAAGGAGCCGTTCTCCACTCATTTTTTGAAGCACTAAACTCAACTCTATTATCACTTAAATCTTCCCCCATATCATGAAGTAAAAAATCTGAAAAAGGAGATATTTCAAAACCTAATTTTGTATTAAAACTATCTATATGGCACTTATTACAAGCTAAACTTTCAAAAATAGCAAAACCTTCTTTATAGATATTTGTACTTTTTTTAGCACTATATGTTTTTAAATTTTTTAAATAAAAACTTATAGCTTCAAGTCTATCATCTGGCAAATCTATTTTATCTTTTGCTTTAGGGGCATTTAAACACTCTTTTTGAAACTCTGTACACTTTTTATTTGGCTCAATTGTTGTAGTAAGCCCTATATCATTTGAAGCGGCAAAAGCAACTTGCTCTTTTAATTTACTCACACTAGCCTTCCAAGTATATCTTCCTAACTCATATTTTTCTGAAATAGGAGAGTATACAAAATTTGCTTTTCCGCTAATACCATCACTGTTTAAATCATTTTCATCAACATTTTTCAAAATCTCTTCATCTTTAATTAAATCAATCAAAGCCATTCCATTTAGGCTTTGAGCAACTCTATAAGAGACATTTTCATCTTTTATTTCTCCATAATTTAGGTTTATTAAACTATATTTTGGTTTTTGTAGAATAACAATTGAACCATCAGGAAATTTCTCAATTTTATCTTCAAAATTTATCTTTATATTTCCTTCAAATTTTACTCCATAAATACCATTTATAGCCAACTGTTCTCCATAAATTGAATGTGGAATAAAACCTTTCTTAAAAAAAACTTCACTATTTTTATCTAAATTATCTGCATCTACAGAAAGTCTAGCTACTAATGCTCTTTTGCTTGTAAAATCTCTATTAAAAATATTTCCTCTACCATTATTTGGATGACAACTTATACATGAGTTTGCATTGAAAAGTGGCCCTAAACCATCTCTTGCTGTTGTAACACTTGGAGCTTTTACCCAAGGAATATTAAAAAAACTTCTCCCTAGCATAAATTTATCTATCTCTTCATTTTTAAGCCCATCTCTTTTTTCTAAAAGAAGTTTTGGATTTTTACTATTTGAGATATAGTTTTCTTCTAAATTAAGAGCAAAAAGCTCTGTGCAAGTTATTGCAACAAAGCTTTTTAGAATAATTAGTTTTAAAAAACTATTCAAACTATAATTTTGTCTCTTCAGGATCTGTAACATCATCAGTGCTTAAAGATATATTATTTGCTTTTGCAACACTAACCATCTCATCACCTAATTTTCTAAGTTCATTTTTTAGTTTTACCAAAACCTTTGACATTGGGTGTTCTGGTCTTATTTGATAATCAAAATGAGCTTCTGTTTTTGCAACTTTATCAACTTGCTCTATTTTCTCTTCAATACCTTTCATAAGTTCTAAAACTCTAGCTTTATCTTCATTGTTTAAAGTATCAATTAAAGAGTGTCCATATTTTTTTCCAGCATATGTAGAAGTTAAAATATTTTTAAATCCTTCATAGTTTTTTACCAAATCTCTGTGAGTATTATCTGAAAAACAAGAGTGTTCATCCTCTTCACTAGGAGTTAAAACAGCAACTGCAACTCTTTCATTTGCTAGTTCTGATTTAATAAAAACTCCCATTCCAGCAATAATTTGCTTTAAAGCTGTTGCCTCATCTATATTTTTACTAGCATCTGCTTTTCCTAAAAGTGCAGCTCTATAAAGTCCTGCATTTTTATCTTGTTTTAAATCCCAAGCACTTTTTACAAGCTCTAAATCTTCAACTAATTTTTGTGTTACAACTTTTAAATATTGTAATCTTCTATCTTTGTTTTTATCTTTTGTAAAATCGCTAAGTGGTCTTTGTCCAGCCGTCATAGCACCATTTGTGATTTTATCTTCTAGGAAATTATTGTAATCTTGATCTTGTCCCCAAAGCAAAAACTCAATAGCATGGTATCCTGTACTAACATTTGCCTCTCCACCATTTTCGTTAAGTTCTGTTAAAGCTTCAACTGTAATTTTAGTAACATCTACCTCTTTTGCTTCTTCTCCGCCTGGATTAAACTTTCCACGAGTATCAATTATATTTCCCTTTGTTTTTTTGCCTTCAGCATCAATTGTATAATCAATCATATTTTCATCAAGTGGCCAAGCATTTATTTGACCTTCTAAAGAGCCATAAGTTTCAGCAATCCAACCATCTTCAGCATCAATTGGACCATTTGCTAATCTAAAAATTTCTGTACTTCCATAAGATTCTCTAGAGTTTAGCCAAGCTTTTTTTGCCTCATCAAGTCCTGATTGTGTTGGTTTTTTTACAAATTTATCAATAGCAATTTGAAGTTTTTTTGCATCATCTAAAGCTTGTGTATAGTTATCAAAAGCTATATTTGCATAGCTTTCTAAAAAACTAGCCTCTTTTGTAGAAGCTATATGCTGACTATGATCTGCACCCTCTTTAGCATTTCCAAAAATTGAAATAGCTGCTAAAAAAGATAGTCCTATAATCACTTTTTTTCCAAATTTCATAAAAATCCTTTTTTTGTAATTTGGAAATTAAATCAAAAAAAAACTTTATATCAACTTAAAATTGATAATAATTATCAAGATATTAAAAAAATCTTTTAAGCTCTTTTAAAATCTCTTTTCCACTATCATCACCTTTATCTTTACCCAAAGCTTTATTTAATTTTTCGCCCAATTTATCAATGTTTTTATCTATTTTTCTCTCTAAAACACTTTTTAAATCAAAAGATAAAGTTGGATTATTTAAATCATTTTCTAAGTTTACAGCAAAGCTATTCTCTTTTATTTTCATATCAACTCTTGTAGAAATTGTGTTTTTTTCTAAATCAATTTTTGAATTATTTATCTCTAATTTACTATTTAAACTCTGCATTATAAGATTTGAGATAAGTAGCTTATCATCAATTTTTGTATCTAGTTTTGAGTTTTCATATATCTCTTTTGTAAGATTAAGTTTTGTAAATTGCTCTACTAATTTTGTAAAATTACTTTGTAAAAAATGCCCATTTAAGAAATTTCCCTTTAAATCACCTCTTTTTGTCACAATATTATAGTTTAAAGCTAAGTTTGTATTTGCAGAAAAAAACTCTTTTTGATTAAACATATGAAAAAGTTTTATTAACTCTGCACCTTTTAAATTTGCATTTAAAATATTATCATTTAATTTAAAATCAAAATTTCCATTTGCAATATTTGATTTTCCATCTATATATAGCTTCTCTTTAATAAGTTTAACATCTCCAACTAACTTTAATTCTCCACTTAATTGGCTCTTTGTAAAATCTTTTAATTTTGATAAATCTTTAGCAAAAAAGATATAATTGCCTATTGTTTCTTTGCTTTTTATATCAAATATCAACTTATTTATATCCAAAGAAGCTATATTTGATATTATTTTAACATCAGAAACAACAATATCCTTTTTAATAGAAGAGTTTATATCTCCATTTAAAACAATAGTATCTCTTAACTCTTGATTATAAACAGCATTTATAACCTCATTTATTAGTTTTACATCTTTTAAATTAATTGTGCTTTTTCCATTTAACTCTTTAAAACTATCAATACTTCCATTTGCTTCAAAATTTCCAACAGCATAAACAGGCTCATCAATTAACTTAAAAAAATTATCAACTTTTGCATCTAAAACTTTAAATTTAAGATTTTTAACTATTTTATCTTCAATATTAAAGCTATATTTTGTTTTACTATTAATAATATTTGTATCTCCCGATATAAAAATAACTCTATTTTTAGATTTTACATTTCCATTTGTTTGCAGTTCACCTTTTAATCTCTTTCCTATAAAAGACTCAAGCTTTTCAAGATTCTTTACAAATAGATTAAAATCTCCTTCATAATCCATATTTTGTATATCTAATTTTAACTTATCAAAAACTATATCAAAAAGTGAACTCTTCAAATCAAAATTTAAAATCGCACTATTTTCAAAAAAATCACTATTAATTTCACTTTCAAAATTTATATTTGATGTTAAACTTTGTTCGTACTCTTTATTTATAATCTCATTATTTAAAACAGATTTTTCAATTTTTGCTTTTAAATTACCCTGCATATCTTTTGATTTAAAATTCTTAATATCTGCATCAATAGATATATTTCCTTTTGCATAAGTTGGTTTATTTATTAAAAAAAGTATCTCTTCTAGTTTTAATTTTTTTGAACTTAATAAAATATTATTTATTTTAAACTCTTTTAAATTTAAAGTATATTTTGTATCTCCACTTGCAAAATTTGAAACACCATTTATAACTGAACTTTTTTCATCCCCTACAAATGTACCATTTGTAAAAAAACGACCTCTAAAATCACTGTTTGTTAAGGGTTTTAAATTGCTTAATTCATCTATTTTTATATCATATTTTAAATCTACACTTTTATTGAATAACTCAAAATCTCCATTTATATTTATATATGAACTATCATCAATATTTGCATTAAAATCAAAAGTCTTAAATGTAAGCTTTAAGTTATCAACTTTAAATTTCACCTTATCTTGTTCACTATTTACCCTATTTTCAATATATGAAGCTATTAATTTATTACCATAATCTGTAAATAATAAGCCAAAAATAGATGTAAAAACCAATAAAATTAAGATAGAAAATAGTATTAAAAACTTCTTCATTTAAAACCTTTTTTTTAATAATAGAGAAAATTATAACAAAGAAATTATAACAAAGAACTATTTTTAGCAAAGTTTTAGCAATATTTTTTTATAATCCTTGCCGTCAAAGTATTTAGTAGGGATACGCAAGCCGAATTTGCTTTGAAAATATTTTATTTAAGGATAAGAAGATGAAAAAAATCGTTCTTTTAATGCTAGCTATCGCTGGTTTTGCATTTGCTGCTG
>CAYQFC010000002.1:0-24508 GCA_964416585.1 uncultured Aliarcobacter sp. | reverse complement strand
AAGCTTCAAGCATATCAGCACTTCCACTTTTGCTTGTAACACTTCTATTTCCATGCTTTGCAACAAAAGAACCTATACTTGCAAGTAGAATTGAAACTGTTGTAGAGATATTAAAGCTAT
The DNA here is from genome assembly GCA_964416585.1 of uncultured Aliarcobacter sp. Taxonomy (GTDB): domain Bacteria; phylum Campylobacterota; class Campylobacteria; order Campylobacterales; family Arcobacteraceae; genus Aliarcobacter. The sequence goes on along the minus strand of CAYQFC010000002.1, from coordinate 24,388 downwards.
AACTTTTATCTCCACCTGTTCCTACAATATCAATAGCTTTTTCTCTTAAATCTTCACTTATAGGAAGAGGTATTAAATAGTCTCTCATAGAACTAGCGGCTCCTGCAAACTCAGAAGCTGTTTCACCTCTTTCATATAGCTCTAAAAAATACTCTCTTATTTCATCATGACTTAATCTATTTTCAAAAATCTCATCAAACTTCGCTTTTGTCTCTAAAAACATCTACTCTATCCTTTGTACATATTCATCTATTTTTGATTTTGGTGTTGATTTTGTTGTTGGAATTTGAAGAATTTTAAATTTTTCACTCTTTTCAAGATACTTTATCTCTACAATATCCCCAACTTTTACCTCTTTTGCTTTTTTCACTGAAATGCCATTTAAAAACACTACTTTGTGTTCAAGCATATCTTCAGCAACGGCTCTTCTTTTTGTAATATTTACACTATTTAAAAATTTATCTATTCTCATAGCAAAGATTATAACAAAAATATTCTAAAAGTGCTTAAAATTGTTTATAGTAAAACTTTGGTATTATCCACAGAAATTTACTAAAAATAGGAAGAAAAATGAGTAAAAAAGATATAAAAAAAGTTGTACTTGCATATAGTGGAGGACTTGATACTTCTATTATTTTAAAATGGCTTCAAGATGAATATAATGCAGAAGTTATCACTTTTACAGCTGATTTAGGGCAAGGTGAAGAGGTTGAACCAGCTAGAAAAAAAGCAATAGCTTGTGGAATTAAACCTGAAAATGTATATATTTTAGATGTTAAAGAGGAGTTTGTAAAAGATTATGTTTTCCCAATGTTTAGAGCAAATGCTATTTATGAAGGTGAATATCTTTTAGGAACAAGTGTAGCTAGACCTTTAATTGCAAAAAAACTTGTAGAAATTGCAAATGAAAAAGGGGCTCAAGCTGTATCTCACGGAGCAACAGGAAAAGGAAATGATCAAGTTAGATTTGAATTAGGAGCTTTGGCACTAAATCCAGATTTAAAAGTAATTGCTCCTTGGAGAGAGTGGGAGTTAAACTCAAGAGAATCACTACTTGAGTATGCAAAAAAACATGGAATTGAAATTTCTCAAAAGCATGTTGATGAAAATGGAAACCCAAAAATAAGCCCATACTCAATGGATGCAAACCTTTTACATATCTCTTATGAAGGTTTACACCTTGAAAATCCAGCAAATGAACCCGAAGAGAGCATGTGGCTTTGGACAACAAGCCCTGAAAATGCTCCAGATAAACCTGAGATTATCGAAATTGAGTATAAAAATGGAGATCCAATAGCTTTAAATGGTGAAAAATTATCTCCAGCAAACTTACTTTTAGCATTAAATAAACTTGGAAACAAGCACGGTATTGGAAGAGTTGATATCGTTGAAAATAGATATGTGGGGATGAAGGCTCGTGGTTGTTATGAAACTCCAGGTGGAACAATTATGCTAAAAGCTCACAGAGCTATTGAATCTTTAACTCTTGATAGAGAAGCTGCACACTTAAAAGATGAACTTATGCCAAAATATGCAAAGCTAATATATCAAGGATATTGGTTCAGTCCTGAAAGGGAAATGCTTCAAGCAGCAATTGATGCAAGTCAAAAAAATGTAGAAGGGAAAGTAAGGTTAAAACTTTACAAAGGAAATGTGATGGTTATTGGAAGAGAATCAAGTAAATCACTATATGATGATGCTTATTCAACTTTTGAAAAAGATGAAGTATATAATCAAAAAGATGCAGAAGGGTTCATTAGATTAAATGCTTTAAGACTTATGATTGCAGGAAAAAAACAAAAATAACTCCTTACTCTACTTCTAAGGCTTCTTGCCTTAGGGGCTCTAAATCCTACTTTTTTGCTACACTTTTTTACTATAATCCTATAAAATTTTTAGGAGTTTTCAAATGATTTTAAAATTCAAAGAGTTTTATCCAACAGTTCATCCAACAGCATGGATAGCACCAAGTGCTGATTTAATAGGAAATATTGAAATAGGCGAAGATAGTTCTGTTTGGTTTTCTTGTGTGATAAGGTCTGATGTAAATGAAGTAAGAATTGGTAAAAATACAAATATCCAAGATTTATCATGTATTCATACAGATACAAACTCAAAAACTATTATTGGAGATAATGTTACAGTTGGTCATAAGGTTATGCTTCATGGTTGTAAAATTGAAGACAATTGCCTAATTGGAATGAGTGCAACGATACTTGATAATGCTGTTATTGGGCAAGGAAGCATTGTGGGTGCAAACTCTTTAGTAACTGCTGGAAAAGTTTTTCCACCAAGAAGCTTAATTATGGGAAGTCCTGCCAAACTTGTAAAAGAGCTAACAAAAGAGGATGAAGATAAGTTTAAAGCCCATGCTATGCACTATGTTGATTATAAAAATGAGTATAGATGATAAACTAAAAATAAAATAGTAGAAAATTACTATTTTATTTTAGAATATTCTAGCTTTAAGCTATTGTATAGATCATTAAAATTAATATTTTCTATCTCTTTTAGAAGATTTACCATTACAACATTATCTTCAAGTCCATTCCAAACTTTAATATAACTACCTTCTTTATAACCATTATCTTGTCTAAATTGATTTAAACAATTTTTTCCAATATATAATTTTTGAAGCCAAGTAAATGAAAGTCCTGATATTTTGCAGCATCTAAAGAATTGATCAATAAATCTTTCAATACCGCTAAAAGATGGCATATTTCCAGTATCAATAGCCAAAGAGATATAAGATAATTTTTCAGCCTCTTTTACCATAGTTTTTACATCAATTTCACTATTTGCTTCGTAAATACAGTGAGTATTTACTAAAGATACAGCTTTTGGAACATTTGTCTCTTGAAGAATATAGCTCATTAAAAAATGCCAAATATCTACAAGTTCAACTTGAATATTATTCATATCTGGGTCTTGATTTATATTTTTCCAATGCTTCCATGGAGTTGATTCAATAAGTTCAGAAACTTCCATATGTATACATCTTAACCAGTTTATCTCCTTACCAAATTTATTTATTCCTAATTCCCAATTTTTGCCATTTGTTGAGTCATTTAGTTGTTTTTGTAGCAAAAACATCTCTTCTAGTTTATGTGGAAATGAAGAGGCCTCTTCAAGTAGAGTTGCAAGTGGCAAGCACTCTTCAACAATATTTTGAAGAGTCCAATTTGTAGGTAAAACCTCTTTCTCGCCTCTTAAAATATGTAGCAATAAAGAGATTACATAAGGAACTTCATTTTTTGTCTCCCAAGACAAAATATCATCAGAATTAAGCCTAGCATATTTTACAAAATCCTCAACCGTTAAAAATCCTAAGCTTTTTATTGACTCTTTAAAATCTTTAAATATCATGTAATTCTCCTTTTTTTAGTGGTAATTCAATAGTAAATTTTGCACCAATTGTACTGTTTTGTACATATATTTTTCCAAAACTATGTTGCTCTATAATAATTTTACTCATATACAATCCAAGTCCTGTACCGTTTTTCTTATTTTTTGTAGAAAAATATGGCTCAAATATTTTATCAATATTTTTTGTATTTATTCCACCACCATTATCTTCAAGCTCAATAAATAGTTTCTCATCTTTTTCATAACTAAAAATAAGTATCTCTTTTTTTTCAATACTATTTTCAAGCATAATATCACAAGAATTTTTAATTAAATTTATAAATACTTGTACCATTTCATTTAGAAAAACTTCAATATTTGAGTTTGAATTATTTGTAAAAACAATATTTATTGAGTTTAATTTTAATAAATATGATAAGAAATCAATAGATTTATTAATAACTATCTCTATTTTTGTCTCCATTTTTTTCTTATTTGGCTTAAAATAGTCTCTAAAATCATCAATTGTTTTTGACATATATTCCAGCTGAAGATTTATACCAGCTGTTACATTTTCTAAAAGCTCATCATTTATTTCACCTTTTAGCATCTTCATCATAGGAAGTTTTTGATTCAATATAGATATTGCTTGAAGTGGTTGCCTCCATTGATGAGCAATAATACTTATCATCTCTCCCATTGCTGCTGATTTTGATTGCTCTATTAAGATTTTTTGTCTATTTTCTAGCTCTATATTAGAGCTTATATCTTCATTTATTGAGTCATAACTTAATATTTTTCCATCTTTATCAAAATTTGGCAAGATAGTTGTTTTTAACCAAAAAATATCTCCACTCTTTTTGATATTTTTTATAACACCACTCCAAATTTGCCCCGATTCTAAAGTACTTCTTAAGTCGTCTAGTTTCTCTTCGCTCGAATCTTTTAAGTAAAAAATATCAAAGTTTTTCCCAATTAGCTCAAAAGCTTCATATTGTGCTAATTTACAAAAAGCAGTAGAAATAGATGTGATTTTACCATCCTTATCATATCTTGCCATCAATACATATTTATCAACAATATCAATTGATTTATTTAATGCACTCTCAATTTGCTCTATAGACTTTGAATATATCTCTAAAAGTTCAGAAAATATAGTTTTAAAGTAAAAATCGACTCTTTTTTCCAAAAAATTTGATTTTACCTTTTCATTATTTGAAAAATCTATCAAAGCATCTTTAAAAGCTAAAAACAGTAAAAAGAACTCATTTATTTTAATATTATGTTTCTTTAAATATTTGATAAAATCAATAATAGCAAGATTATTTTTGCTTTTTTCATTATCTTTAACAACAAGAATATAATACTCAAGAAGAGCAAAAGCATATCTTTTTATAATTAATGTCTCATCTAGCGAGTATTTTTTTATAAGCTCTACTACAAAAGATGAAGATATCCAAAGTCTAATTAGATAGATTTTCTTTTTCTCAATTTGCTCTAAAAACTCTTCCATTTTACTCCTCAAAGTTTTTTTGAATATAGAGCTTACAATTGCTTCCACTACTTTTTTTTACAACAACAGATGGTATTTGTGCTGATTTAAAGCCATAAGCCTTGCATCCATGAGGTTTTCCAACTTCCCAAGTAACATAGTAATAAACACATTTTTGACAAATTATTCTATTTTCCATGCTAAATTTCCACCCTACTTTGTATAGCTTTTGATAGTGATAATATATCTACATTTTCCAAACTAACTCCAGTTGGAACACCCTGAGCTATCTTTGTAAATAAAATATTATGCTGTTTTAACTTACTCTCTATAAAAAGTATAAAAGCATCATTTGCAATAGTTGGAGTAATTGCAAACAGTACACTCTTAACACTATTATTTATTATAAATTTTTCAAGTAAATCCAGTTTGTCTTGCTCTAATTCGTCGATTACAAAATATCTTCCATCAAAAGTTTTTGAATCTTCAATAATAAAAATATCTTTTGCACTTTGAACTATACATAATTTTTCACTCTCTCTATTTTCATCTAGACAAAATTCACAAATTTCATGTTCGCTCATAGAGCCACATCTTTTGCATTTTGTAATACTCTTAATGGCATTTTCAATACAAGTTGATAGTTTTATACCACAGTAATTATCATTCATAACAATATAGTAAGCAAGTCTTAAAGCAGATTTTTTTCCAATGCTTGGAAGAGATTCAAAAGCTTCAACTAATTCATAAAATTTTTCTAATCCTCTATTCATTTTGGGATTATATCAAAATAAAAATTAATCGATTAATTTAGAATTATTATCTTTTTAGCTAAAATACAGATTTTAAATTTTAAATTTTTATTGGAGAATTTATTTTGGTTGAAGTTGATTATTATGAACTATTAGAAATTGAGAAAAATGCTGATAAAACAGTGATAAAAAAAGCTTATAGAAAACTAGCTATGCAGTGTCATCCTGATAAAAACCCAGGAGATTGTGAAGCAGAAGAGAAATTTAAAGCAATAAATGAAGCCTATCAAGTTTTAAGCGATGATGAAAAAAGATCAATTTATGATAGATATGGGAAAGCTGGTCTTGAAGGTCATGGTCAAAGAGGTGGATTTTCTGGCGGTTTTGATGATTTGGGTTCTATTTTTGAAGAGATGTTTGGTTTTGGAAGAAGTCAAAGAAGAGAGAGAAAAACATATAGCTACAATTTAGACACAGCTATTGATATAAATTTAGAGTTTAATGAAGCTGTTTTTGGATGTAGTAAAGAGATAAACTATAAGTATAAAACATCTTGTAAGCCTTGCAATGGAACGGGAGCAAAAGATGGTAAACTTGAAGTTTGTAAAACTTGTGGTGGTCAAGGTCAAGTTCACTCAAGACAAGGATTTATGACTTTTGCACAAACTTGCCCTACTTGTAGTGGTAGTGGAAAAGCTAAAGCAAATGAGTGTAAATCTTGTAATGCAAAAGGTTATGAAGAGAAAAAAGATAGCTTTAAGGTTGATATTCCTGAAGGAATTAATGATGGAATGAGAATTAGAGTTTCAAATAGAGGAAATATTGCTCCAGACAATCAAAGAGGAGATTTATATCTTCAAGTTAAAGTAAAAGAGGATACACATTTTGTAAGACATGATGATGATATTTACTTTGAAGCCCCTATTTTCTTCACTCAAGTTGCACTTGGTGCTAAAATAAAGGTTCCTAGCTTAAGAGGTGAGCTTGAGCTTGAAATTCCAAAAGGAACAAAAGATAAACAACAGTTTACTTTTAAGAATGAAGGTGTAAAATCTGCTCAAGGTTACGGAAAAGGTGATTTGATTGTTCAAGTTAAAATTGAGTATCCAAAAAGTCTAAATAGCGAACAAAAAGAGCTTTTAGAAAAACTTCAAGATAGCTTTGGTCTAGAAAGCACTCCTCATGAGACAAAGTTTGAAGGAATGTTTGATAAAGTAAAAAAATGGTTTTCATAAAGGATAAAAAATGAAATTTGAATATGTAGGTTACAGACCAATAATTAGCCAACTTGGTATATCTTTTAAGCAAGGTAAAGATGATAAATATATCTATTTGCCTTATGTTTATGAACTTTTTCATGTAGTAAATAGCAGTTATGAGACAAATAAAAATCATTCAAACTCTATAAAAATCGAAAATAGCAATATAGAAAAACTCTACAAAGAGATTTTAGCTATAAATCAAAATCTTGATAGCGAAATTGAAACAAAATTAGATTCGTATAAAAAACATATAAAAGCAAAATATGAAGAGCTAGAAAATAGAGATCATATGAATGAGATTGATAAAAATATTTATCTAAGTAACCTTAAAACTATGGAAAATTATAGAATAAACAGAGCAAAAAATAAGATTTTTTACTATATTAGTATTTATACAATAGCTAGTATTATAAGAGAAAAAAAGATAAAAAAACTTGAAATCCCTTTTAATGAGAAGTTCTGGCATACTTTAAAAACTCTACAGGGTGTTTTATCATCTGAAAAAGTAAGTAATAACTTAAGTACATTTGAGAAAAATGGCCAAATATATCTTCTGTTTACTACAAATCTATAATCAAAATTGTTTGATTATAGATTTATCTAAGCTTTCATAATCTTTATATTTTTTTATAATATCTTCATAATCTTTTGCATAATCGTTGTACAAAAATGTATATCTATCATTATCTTTTTTATATTTATTAGAGCCTTTTTTGTAGTTGTTTGATAAAGATTCTAAGAAGTTAAAAGAGTTTACTTGCAGTAAAATATCATCCAAATCCTCTTTACTTATACTATTTTTATTTCCATTTACACTAAATGATAAGGATTTATGAAGCAAATCAAATAGAGAAATATTTTCTGATTTTGCTTTTAAATAGTTGCTTTTATCGCTAAATTTACTACTTAAATAGTCATAAGAGTTTTCAATTGGCATATTTGATACGGTATTAAAAAGAGTTTTTGTTAAAATCTCATCTTTTGAGAACATTGTTGCCATTTTGAGAGTTTTTAAAAGTGTTTTTTTATCGCCATCTTCATAGTTTTTTTCTATATCTTCTAGGCTTAATTTTTTTACCTCTTCATAACTTAGTTCTATATCTGTACTATTCTTAATACTATTTATTGTATTTAGAAAATCATTATTGCTTTTTTTAATCTCATTTTTGCTATTTTCAAAAGAGCTTGATAAAATTTCATAGCTTGTATTAATCATCTTTAAAACTTAAAAATAAATATACTTACAAGAATTGAGAAACATAATGCTAGTAAAATAGATACTTTTGTTGAGTGTTTTTCAATAAAAGTTGATTTCAAAGCCAATTTCTCACTAATATAAATAGCAGGAGATAAAGAAAAAGCCAAAAAAGCCAAAGCAAATACCATAAATATTACAATTTGAGTCATATTTGTAAACTCCATTTTTATATCCTTAGTTAATAAATTACTAAATTTTACCTAAATTTAAAATGATTAAACTTAATTTTAATCAATCAAAACAATCTTCTTTTTTTGATAAAAACTTCAATTCATCACAAGAAAACCCAGCCTCTTTTCTTGCACTAAAATTTAAATCCATTTTTCTTTTTGTGCTTCCTGGAAAAACTCTCTCTATTGCCTCAAGATATGCATTTTGTGGATTTAAACCAAGTCTATTACACTCATATTTAAACCAAATATCACCTTTTTTAACATGGTCCACCTCTTCTTCTAGGATTATTTCCAAAGCTTTGATAAATTTTTTATTAAATTTATCTTTATTTGAGTTTAATTTTTGCATAATTTTTGGATTTTGATCAAGGCCATTTGCTTCAAGATATCTTGGAACACATGCCATTCTACTTAGAAAATCAGGTGTTTTTTCCATAGCTTCAAAAAGATTTTTATGTACTTCAAACTCTCCATAAAAACCATTTAGTTCTTTTATTAACTCTTCAAGCATTAAAAAATGTCTAATCTCATCATTTGCAACTTCAAGCCAATCTTTATAATAAGATAGTGGCATATTTTGATATCTTAAAGCAGCATCTAAAGCTAAATCAATTGCACTATACTCTATATGTAAAATAGTATGAACAAGATATTTTTTACCTTCAATTGATTTGAAATTTTTTATTTCAGGTAAAGCTGTTGGTTTTACAATTTTTAAAAAGCTCTCATATGATGGATTTTTTATCTTCGGTGCTTGATAATTATTATTAAAATTTATATTGTTTTTTAAAAAGTTTTCATAAAGCTCATAGAATAGTTTAAATTTTTTTTGTGGTACATTTTCTAGTAATATAGCCTCTAGGCTTAAAAAATAATCCATAAATTAACCTTTTTTTGTTATAATAGATACTATTTTAACAAACTAAGGTTTAAAATGGATATAAAATCTCATCCTATGGGCGATTATGGTACTAATTGCTATATTGTTACAATTGATGGTAAGGATATTATAATAGACCCAGGAGTTGGGGCTACTGCTTGGATTAAGCAAAATGCTACAAACCCTATTGCTGTTTTAAATACCCATGGTCATTTTGACCATATTTGGTCAAATGAAGAGGTTAAAAAATTATATGGTATAAAACTTTATGTGCCAAAAGATGATGAATTTATGCTAACTTTAAATCCATACAATCTTGGAATGCCACCATCTTATGCTGATGTTTTAGTAAATCCAGATGAAGAGATTGAGATTTCTGGAATAAAAGTAAAATTTCATCATTTTGCTGGACACACTCCTGGATGTAGTGTAATTGAGATAGAAAATACCCTTTTTAGTGGAGATTTTATTTTTCAAGGGACTATTGGAAGATTTGATTTTCCAATGTCAAATGCAAGTGATATGAAAAAAAGTCTTCAAAAGATTTTAAAATGGGAAAAAAACTATCATATCTATCCAGGACATGGGCAAAAAACAACTTTAACTAATGAAAAACTTACGATAAAACAGTGGGAAAACCATATAAAGGCTTAGGAAAAATGAATTACTCTTGTGAATTAATAATGAATGAAAATGAGAAATTAAAAGCTTCTGATTTAGACAAAAGTGCCTTAAATATATTTGAATATTTAAAGCTTCATCATGGGGTTGAAGCTATAAAAATAGATATTTCAAAAAATGGAGATATTGAAAATATTTTTACCTATTATGAGTTAAATGAGAATTATATAGACTTATCGCTGGAGTTTTCACAAAATATTGATACAAAAGTGATATTCATTTTTTTATTCAAAAATGAGAAATCAAAAAATGTTTTAGAGAGTGAAATGGATAAATTAAAGATGTCTTTGCATCTTTTTTCACAATCCTTATATAATAAATATATAGAGAAAATAATAAATGAACTATCTTTAATAGACCCAATTACAGGCTCATATAATCGTTCTTACTTAAATAATTATGTTTCAAATTTACTTAGTCTTTCAAATAGAGAACAAAAAAAAGTGGCATTTATAAAAATAGGAATTGATCAGTTTAAAGCTGTAATTGATGAGTTTGATTATGATATTGGAGATAAAGTTTTAAAGGCTTTAGCAAACTCTTTAAAAAATAGTGTAAGAGAGTCTGATATAGTAATAAAAATATCAAATGATGAGTTTTTAGTTATTTTACTAAATATTCTTTCTGATACAAATGCAGTTATGATAGCAGAAAAATTAATAAATAATTTTAGTAAAGAGAGTATTGTAGTAGATGAAAAAACAAGACAAATACTTATGAAAACTATATGTGGTGGAATATCAATTTTTCCTGATAATGCAACAACAATAGATGAAATAATAAAAAAATCGGATATAGCCCTTTATGAAGCAAGAAACAGAGGCAGAAGTAAAGTGTTTTTATTTAATGATGAAGAGACAAATAAAATAGATTTATTTTAAGGGTTTATATGAAACATAAAATGTTAGAATTAATAAAATCCTCAGCTACAAATGAGCATTCATTAAGAGCTTTGGATAGTATTTTTAAGCTACAAGAACAACTTTTTTACTCTACAAATCTAAAGCAATTGGCTGAAGATATTTTTAACTGGTTGAGTTATGAGTTTAAAATTACAAATTTAGAGTTTAGTTTAATTGATATAAACAAAAATAGTAAAAATAGAATATTTTCTAAAGGTGAAGAGTTTTTCTTAGATGATGAATTTTCTCATTTTTTTATCATAAATACACATATTAGCCTAAATGCAACAGTCTCTTTTTGTGCAAATTCAAAACTTCACCATAAGATAATAGAGGATAATTATGAAACAATTGAAGTTGCTTTTTTTCAAATATCATCTGTAATTCAAAGTTTAATTTTAAAGAAAAATTTTATAGAATCTTCTTCTATTGACTCAGTAACAAATGTTTACAACAGAACATATCTTATACAAAATCTAACAAATCATTTAAGATTAGCAAAAAATAACCAAGAAGAGATATATTTTTTAATGATTGGAATAGATAGATTTAAAGCAGTAATTGATGAGTTTGATTATGATATTGCTGATAAAGTTTTGGTTGAATTAGCAAGAGTAATACATTCAAATATAGATAGCTTTGATCTTGTAGGAAGACTTGGAACTGATGAATTTTTGGTATCTATATTAAACAGTTCAAGTGAAGATGAGGCTGAAAAAATAGCTTTAAAAATAATTGAAGATTTTGCAAATACTGATATAGTTGTAAATGAAGAGAGTAAACAAATACTTAAAAAAACTATTTGTATTGGTATGGATAAATTTATTTTAAGTTCAAATCATACATTAAATGATTCAATTAAGCACTCAGATATTGCACTTTATGAAGCAAAAAATAAAGGTAGATCTCAGTTTTTAAAATATAGTGATTTAACAGCTGCTGATGGGGTTGAAATTTTTGATTCATCAATAGATTTGTTTTAGCCAAAATATACTTTTATTCAACAATTATTTGGTAAAATTTCACAATTTTTTTTAATCACAAATTAGGAGATTTATATAAATGAGTGCATCTATTTTTAGAGAGTATGATATTAGAGGAATTTATCAAAAAGAGTTAAATGAAGATATTGTAAAAAAGATTGGATTTTATTTAGCAAAGGCTCTTTTAAAAAGAGTTCCAAATGCTGTTTATATGGCTGTTGGATACGATGCAAGATTGCATTCGCCAACTTTAAAAAACTGGCTTAGCTCTGGCATAAACAAAGCTGGATTAAAAGTTTTGGATATGGAGCTAGTTCCAACTCCTGCAAACTATTTTGCAAATTTTAATGAAATAGATGGATATAGATGCGATGGCTCTATTATGATAACAGGTTCACACAATCCTCCTGAATACAATGGTTTTAAAATCACTTTAAATAAAGACCCATTTTTTGGGGAAGATATTTATGCTTTGGGAGATGAGATTTTAAAGAGTGATTTAAAAATAGAAGACAATGAAATTGTAATAAAGATAGACTCAAAAAATAGATATATTGACTATATGGTTGAAAACTTCAAGCATTTAAAACTTACAAACAAAAAATTTGTTTTTGATTGTGGAAATGGTGTTGCTGGAGTTGTTTTAAGAGAGATTTTGGATAGATTAAATATTAAACATAAAATTTTATTTGAAGAGCCAGATGGAAATTTCCCAAATCATCATCCAGATCCAAGCGATGAACATACCTTGGAAGATATTAAAAAAGAGTTAAATAGTGGAGAGTTTAATTTTGGTTTTGCTTATGATGGAGATGCAGATAGAATTGCGCTATTATCAAAAAAGTATAACTTCAAAGGCGATATTTTAGCAATATTCTTCTCAAAACATATAGAAAATCCAACAGTTATTGGTGAAGTAAAATGTTCACAAGTTATGTATGATACTATCAACTCTTATGGAAAAGCTATCATGTATAAAACAGGGCATTCAAACTTAAAAGTTAAAATAAAAGAGACAAATGCCTCTTTTGCAGCTGAAGTATCTGGACATCTATTTTTTAATGATAGATATTTTGGTTATGATGATGCTATTTATGCAACATTTAGAGCTTTGGAGCTAATAGATGCTGGTTTTGATTTTGATAAAGAGTTTGAAGCATTGCCAGAAGTATACTCAACTCCTGAAATAAATATAACTGTAACAGAAGAGACAAAGTTTAAATTAATAGAAGATTTAAAAGTTGCTTTAAAAAACCCACCAGTAGATTTCCCAAAAATAAAAGATATTATCACTGTTGATGGTGTGAGAGTTATTTTTGATAAAGGTTGGGGATTGGTACGAGCTAGTAATACAACTCCAAAACTAGTTACAAGATTTGAAGCAGATATAAAAGAAAACGCAAAAGTGTATGAAGATGCACTAATAAACTTATTTAATACTTTAAAAGGAAGATAAAATGAACAAAAACCCAATTAAAAAATGCCTATTTCCAGCAGCTGGATATGGAACAAGATTTTTACCAGCAACAAAAGCAACTCCAAAAGAGATGTTACCAGTACTTACAAAACCACTAATCCAATATGGAGTTGAAGAGGCACTTGCTGCTGGAATTGAAAATATGGCAATTGTAACAGGTCGTGGAAAAAGAGCTATTGAAGATCACTTTGATATATCTTATGAACTTGAACACCAAATAAAAGGTACAAGCAAAGAGCATTATTTAACAGAAATTCGTTCAGTTATCACAAAATGTACTTTTTCTTATACTAGACAAATAGAGATGAAAGGTTTAGGTCATGCAATTTTGTGTGGAGAAAATCTAATTGGAGAGCAACCTTTTGCTGTTTTACTAGCGGACGATTTATGTGATTCAAGCTCAAAAGGGGTTCTGTCTCAAATGGTTGAACTATATAAAAAATACCACTGCTCTATTGTAGCAATTGAAGAGATACCAAAAGAAGATACAAATAAGTATGGGGTAATTGCTGGAAACGAGATAGAGCCTGGGATTTATATGGTAAAAGATATGGTTGAGAAACCTGAACCAAAAGATGCTCCTTCAAATTTAGCAATCATTGGAAGATATATTTTAACTCCTGATATTTTTGACATAATAAGAGATACAAAACCAGGAAAAGGTGGAGAGATTCAAATTACAGATGCACTTTTAACTCAAGCAAAAAAAGGTATGGTTTTAGCATATAAATTTGAAGGTCAAAGATTTGATTGTGGAAGTATAGATGGATTTGTAAAAGCAACAAACCACTTTTATAGTAAATCTTTAGAAGAAGAGAAAAAACAAAAAAAAGATAACAAGGAAAAATAGTGAAAAACAACCTTTATTATCCTTTTGTCTCTTTAAGCGATGAAGATATTTTTACAGAAATAAAAAAAGAGCGAGAAAACATAGGTTACTACTCTTTGCCTTATGCTGATTTATCACAAATAAAATCAAGACTTGATAATCTTGATTTTACTCAAAGTAAAATAGCAATTATTGGTATTGGTGGAAGTACTTTAGGAACTTATGCCATATATAATTTTCTAAAATATAATAAACAAAAAAATAAAACTCTAAAAAAAGAGCTTTTTTTCTTTGAAAGTACTGATCCTGTTAATCTAAATGGGACTTTGGCACAACTTGATTTAGATGATACTCTTTTTATAGTTATTTCAAAATCTGGAACAACTATTGAAACTGTTTCAATTTTTAAATATTTAAGCTCTTTAGTAAAAATGTCTAGCCAAAATCTTTTGGTTATAACAGAAGATGATAGTAAACTAAACTCTTTTGCAGCAGTAAATGGAATCTCAACTTTTGAAATTCCAAAAAATGTTGGTGGAAGATTTTCAGTTTTATCAAATGTGGGATTAGTGCCACTATATTTGGCTGGTTTTAATATTGATGAGCTTTTAAAAGGTGCTAGACATATATCAACTTCATTTTTTGAACAAAATGATTTATACAATCAACTACTGAAAAAAGCAAGAACATATTATGAGTACAAAGATGTTTACAACATAAATGCAATATTCTCATACTCTCAGCTTCTTGAAGGTTTTAATAAGTGGTATGTTCAACTTTGGGGTGAAAGCTTAGGAAAAATAGATGCAAACAATACAAATCAAGGTTTAACTCCTATTGGGCTTTTAGGACCAGTTGATCAACACTCATTTTTACAATTAATTGTAGAAGGAAAAAGAGATAAAACTGTAACTTTTATAAAAATTAAAGATTTTAAGGATAGTACAAAAATAGCTCCTATCTCTTTATCAAGCCTTGAAGATCTTGATTATATAAATGGTTTGGATTTCAAAGAGCTTATAAATCTTCAAGCAGATGCCACTATTGCATCAGTTAAAGAGTATAAAAAAGATATTCCAATAGATTTAATAGAGCTTGAAGAGATAAGTGAGTTTGAAATTGGAAAACTACTATTTTATTATGAGCTTTTAACTTCAATTGTTGGGCAGTTTTTAAGAATAAACACTTACGATCAACCAGGTGTTGAAGGTGGAAAAATTATTTTAAAAGAGATGCTAAAAAAGAAAAGCTAGATGGAACATATATTTTCTAGCTTAATTCCTATTTTTGCACTTATTATATTTGGGTACTTATTTAAAAAAATAAGTTTCCCATCTCATGATTTTTGGCCAATGGCCGATAAACTAACATATTATATACTAATGCCATCGCTTTTGATTTTAACTCTTAGTCAAGCAAAGTTTGAAAACAATAGCTTTGAGTTGATTTTATCCTCTACTCTTGCTATTTTTCTAACTCTTTTGACTTTAGTTATTTTTAATAAGTTTAACCAAACAAACAGTAGCTCTTTTACATCAGTAGTGCAAGGTGGAATAAGATTTAATACCTATGTTTTTTTGGCTTTAAGTGGCTCTATTTTTGGAAGTGAAGGCTTAGTAATCGCTGCAATTATTATTAGTTTTGCAATTCCAATTTTAAATATTTTTTGTATATCTATTTTTGCCATATATTCAGATAATCAAAAAATAAATATCTTGTTTATATTGAAATCTATATTTAAAAACCCCCTAATTATTGCATCTATTATTGGAGTTTTGATAAATATTTTAGGTTTTCAAATGCCTTTAAGCTTAGAAAATTTTCTAAAAATACTCAGTGCTGCTGCACTTCCTTTGGGACTATTATCTATTGGATATGCTTTAGTTCTAAAAGATATAAAAAGTGCAAAAAAAGATATGCTAGTCTCTATTATTGCAAAATTTATAGTTCTTCCTGCTTTTATATTTTTTATATCAAAATATTTAGAACTTGATGCTTTGGCTATTTCGGTTTTGGTACTTTTTGCAATAATGCCAACGGCTCCTAGCTCGTTTATACTAGCAAGAGAATTAAAAGGGGATTTGCAATTAATTACAAGTATAATTACAGTTCAGACAATTTTGGCAACTATTTTCTTAACTATATTTTTAAACTATTTTGTCTAAAAATAGTACCCTACTCCTTGCATATTTTTCAAAAAATCATCAGGGAGTTTTTTTCTTAAATTTTTTATGAATAATCTCATAGCATTTGAACTCATAATGGAGTCATCATCACAAATATAATTTTGTATTTCATCATAAGAAATTACCCTATTTTTTGACAAAAGTAACTTCATAAACATAGACTCTTTTTTAGTTAAAATATACTCTAAATCTTCATTTCTTATCAAAGACTTACTGCTATCAAAAATCCAGTTTTTATTTAAATAATGTACATCATCATCTTTAAAAGTATCTAAAAAAAGTAGCATTGCTTCATTTAATTTATCCATGGTTATTGGTTTAACAATATATTTTATTAAAAAGAGTTCAGTTGCTTTAAGTAAATAATCAGTGTTTGTATATGCTGAAGTTATTATAACTCTTATATTTTTATCATTTTGTCTAATTTTTTTAATAAAATCTATGCCCGATTCATTTTGCATTTTTATATCTGAGATTATTAAATCAGGGGAGTTATTTTGATATAAATTATAAGCATCTTTAGTATTGTTTGAAACATAAACATCTTTAAAATAGTGTTCTAATATCTCTTTTATATTTGTTTGTATCCCAAAATCATCTTCCAAGTACAAAACTTTATACTTAGATAATTTATTAAAATTGCTATTCATAAATTTAAATCCAATTAGTAAAGATGTGTTATTATATATAATTAATATTAAATCTACAAAAAAGAGATAATTT
The DNA here is from genome assembly GCA_964416585.1 of uncultured Aliarcobacter sp. Taxonomy (GTDB): domain Bacteria; phylum Campylobacterota; class Campylobacteria; order Campylobacterales; family Arcobacteraceae; genus Aliarcobacter. The sequence continues at coordinate 7,445 of CAYQFC010000002.1, read as the reverse complement.
GAACTACAGTATTGAGAAAAATCTATTAAAAACAATTATGTTGAGTTTTCTATCCATTATGACCCTTATGGTTATAGCAATCTCGTTTTTTTACTACAAAAACACTCAAGATAACTTCCAAAAACAGATGAAAGAGTATGAAAAAGAGTACTATTTTGAAGTAAAAGAGAGTTTGAAAACAAAAATAAATCTTATAAGCGATATATTAGATTATAACCTTGTAAATTTAAATCTTGATATAAATGGGCAAAAAGAGTATGCGGCTCAACTACTTAATAGTCTAAAATTTGAACAAAATAGAAGTAACTATTTTTTTGTATATGAGATTTTAGATTTTAAAGGTGGAGATAATTTTGCAAAAATGCTAGTAAATCCAAATAGACCAGATTTAAAAGGTGAACTAATATCATCAAATGAAGAGGATATAAATGGTAAAAAATTTAGAGAAGAGTTTTTAAAAAATATCATAAATAGTGGTGAATCATATACAACATATAGCTATAAAAAACCAAATTCAGATGGCTTTATTGAAAAACTATCGTATTTTAAACTATATTCTAAATTTAACTGGGTTATTGCTGTTGGTATATATACAGATGATATAGAAAATGAGTTAAATCTTAGAAAAAATGAGCAAAAGCAGGAGATAAAAAAGCAGATATTTCAAAATGTTATTCTATTTTTACTTTTTCTTACTATTGCTATTTTAATATCTATTAGTATCTCAAATGAGATATATAAGATTTTGAAAAACTATAAAAGCAAAGTAATAAAAAATGAGCAAGAGCTAATACTTTTAAATAAATCTCTTGAAGAGATGATGAGCAATATAGCACATCAATGGAGACAGCCATTAAGTGAAATCTCTTCTATTTTGATGCTAATAAAACTAAAGTTTGATACAAAAAAACTTGACAATAAAATAATGGATAAAAAGATAGATGAAGCAAGTAGAGTCTTGGAGTATATGTCAAACACAATTGATGATTTTAGAGGATTTTTTTCAAGCAATAAGGAGAAAGAGAGTTTTTACCTAAAAGAGCTAATTAAAAATGTAATAACTATAAACAAAACAGTAATGGATGAAAATGGTATAAAAATAGAGCTAGATATTGATAAAAATATAGCTTTACACACATTTTTAAATGAATATCAACAGGTTGTTTTAAATATTCTAAAAAATGCGAAAGATATTTTATTGGAAAAAAAGGTGGAAAAACCACTAATAAAGATAAAATCTTGGGAAGATAGCAATACTGTTTTTTTAACTATTAGTGATAATGGTGGCGGAATTAAAGCTGAACCTATAGGTAAAATATTTGAAGCATATTACTCTACAAAATATGATTCAATGGGTACTGGAATTGGATTATATATGTCAAAAATGATAGTTGAAAATAGTTTAAAAGGGAAAATAAGTGTAGAAAATAGTAAATTTGGAGCAGTTTTTAAAATAGCTATTTTAAAAGATTAGACAAAAGGATAAAATCCTAATTGTCTAAAATATATAACTATCCAAACATTAAATTTGGGAGCCAAAGAGATATAATTGGTATATAAGTTACCAACATAAGTCCAAATAGTAAAACCAAAGTCATAGGAATAGATGCTTTTATAATAGTTCCCAAAGGAAGCCCTGTAATTCCACTTGCAACAAATAAATTTAATCCAACAGGTGGAGTTAGCATCCCTATTTCCATATTTACAACCATTATAACACCTAAATGAATAGGGTCAATTCCAAGAGCAACTCCTATTGGAAGAAGTAGTGGAACTGTAATCATAACAACAGAGCTAGGCTCCATAAATTGTCCCATTACAAGTAGTAAAATATTTACAATAAGTAAAAACATAAGTGGGCTAATATTTGCTTCTATAATAGATTGAGTAATTATTTGTGGAATTTGCTCATCTGTTAAGAAGTGGGCAAAAAGCATAGCATTTGCAATAATAAAGAAAATCATAGAGCTTGTTTGTGCTGAGTCTAAAATAATCTTATACAGATCTTTCCATTTTATATCTTTATAAATAAAAAATGATACAAAAAATGCATACATTACAGAAAATGCCCCTGCTTCAGTTGGAGTAAAAATTCCACCATAAATTCCACCAATAACTACAAATATGATTAATAAAGCCCAAAAAGACTCTTTAAATGCAATCCATCTTTCCTTAAAAGTTGCTGGAGTTCCAGATTTAAATCCACTTCTTTTTGCAAGAATATATGTAGTAATCATCATCATAGCACCAATCATAAGACCAGGAATTACTCCTGCCATAAATAGTTTTCCAATAGATTCATCAGCACTAACACCATATACAATAAATACAACTGAAGGCGGAATTAAAATCCCCAAAGTTCCAGAAGTTGTAATTGTACCTATTGAAAATTGCTCATTATATCCAGCACTTTTAATAGCTCCATACATTACTGAACCAATAGCAGCAACAGTTGCAGGTGAACTTCCACTAATAGCAGCAAAAATAACAGATGCCAAAATAGCAGCTATTGGAAGACCTCCTGGGAAATGTCCAACTAAACTTTTAGCAAAATTAATAATTCTTAAAGCAGCACTTCCTTTTGATAAAAGAGAACCAGCTAAAATAAACATTGGAATTGCCATAAGTGTAAATTTGTTTAGACCATCAAAAACCTTTGAAGGAACTCCCATTAAATCCATATCTGTAAACAAAAATGAAGTTACTAAAGTAGTTGCCCCTAAAGATACAGCAACAGGAACACCCAAAAGCATAAGAGCAAAAAGTAAAATAAATAGTGTAGCTATAACCATTAGTTTTCTCCCTTTATCTCTTTAATAACTTCTTCATGTTCGCTAAATAGCTTAATATCTTCAGCCTTTGTATTATAAAGTTCTACTAATTTTTCTACAACTCTATAACCTGCTAAAATAAATGCAAAAGGAAGAACTAGATGAGGTATCCACATAGGTATAAAATAGTTACCACTATTTTCTATTCCAAACATATTTAAAATAAACTCAGGAATTAGTAAATCTACACTTCTTTCATCAAAATCTATAAGCATTAAAATTAGTTCATATCCAAAATATGCCAAAATTGCCAAATATAATATTGATAAAAAATTTGCAAATAGTAGTAAAGATTTCATAATTTTTGCAGGAAATCTTTCAATTAAAACAGTAACACTAATATGAGCACCATGTTTAAAGCCATATGCAGCACCAAATAAAGCAGACCAAATAAATAGGTAATTTGTAAGCTCAGCTGCCCAAGTTAAACTCATATCAAAAACATATCTAAGAACAACATTTATAAATGTTAGAAGTACCCCAAGGGATAATCCTAACACTGCAAATGTTTGATTTATTGTACCAACGGCAACATCAATAATATCAAAAAATCTTTTCAAACTTTATATCCTTACTTTGTTTCAAGAGCTTGTTTGATTAAATCTTCACCAATTACACCATAAAACTCTGGATATATTTTTTGCATAACTTCTCTCCATTTTGCTGTTTGCTCTGGTTTTAAAGTATAAATTGTAAGTTTTTTAGTTGTATTTGCATACTCTTCTAAAGCTTTCATAAACTTCTCATCTTCTAAGGCTGTCTCTTTTCTTTCAAGCTCTGTTGCCTCTTTCATAGCAGTTTTAATATGTTCTTGTAAATCTTTTGGAAGCTTATCCCAAAATTGTCTATTCATAACTACTAAATATCCTAAATATCCATGATTACTAATAGTTAAGCTTGTTTGTACTTCATAAAATCTTTTTGTGTAGAAGTTTGAAATTGGATTTTCAGTTGCATCTACAACTCCTTGTTGAAGTGCTGAGTAAACTTCTGAAAATGGAAGAACTTGTGGGTTTCCATCAACTGCTTTAAATTGAGCTTCAAGAACTTTTGAGCTTTGAATTCTATATTTTAAACCTTTTGCATCTTCTGGGTTTATAATAGCTTGTTTTGAACTTGAAAATTGTTTAAATCCAGCATCCCAATAATCAAATGCTAACATCTGTTTTTTTGCATTTACAAATGATTTTAATTTCTCTCCAACTTCACCATCCATTACATTATATAAGTGAGCTTTATCTCTAAATACAAATGGTAGGTCGAAAAGTTGCATTTGTGGTGCTATACTTGTAAACTTAGATAAACTTGGCATAATTAACTGAACATTATTCATAGCCAAAGATTTCATCTCTTCACCATCACCATAAAGTTGAGAGTTTGGGAAAACCTGAACATCGATTTTTCCACCACTTAGCTCCTCAATTCTCTTTTCAAGATAATCAGCAGCTTTTCCTTTTGGTGTACTAGCACTAACAACATGGCTAACTTTCATCACATAATCAGCAGCAAAAGCTGATGTTGCCAACAGCGAAGCTGTTACTACTCCAAAAATAGTTCTTTTCATAATTTTCTCCTTAAAATTTGGTTAAATTTGATTATATCAGAAAGTTATGTAGCTATTATGTAGAAATATAGTAATTATAAGTTTTTTAAAACAACTCCAATTATTAAATTAATTGCCAAAACTGTAAGTAATACTTTTAAAATAATTGTAAATTTTTTACCATCTATGAGATTTCTAGCCTTTGTACCAACATAACTTCCCAAAACTGCTCCTAAAATCATAGAAATAATAATAAAAATATAGTCAAAAAATAAAAACCCAAAATATATAAACACAAGAACTTTTAAAAAATGAGTAATACTCATAAGTAAAGCACCCGTTGAAACAACTATATCCTTATCTTTAAAATCTTTTAATAAAAGTGTCATAGTAAGTGGTCCTGTAGCTCCAACAACCATAGAAAGCCCTGTTTGGAAAAAACCAGCTATATAGTAGTTTTCATATTTTTTAATTTTTTCATTAAATTTCTCACTCCAAAGCGAAAGAAGAATATAAATTCCAATAAAAAGCGGAACATACTCCAAAGAAATAAGAGATAAAATCCCTGCAAAAAAAGCTATTCCCAAAAATGAACCCAATAAAAATTTGGGCACAACACTATACTCTATATCTTTTCTTCCAAAATAAGCACGACTTAAATTGCTTGAAACCTGAGTTAATCCATGAACTGGAATTAATGCATTTGTTGGTAAAAATGAAGGTAAAATTGCAATAAGCATCATTCCTCCGCCTATTCCAACAACAGCAGCAACAATAGATGTAAAAAAAGTAAGTAAACCTAAAAGTATCTCTTCCATAAAAATCCTAAAAAAATAATCAATAAAATACCAAATAAAGCCTTTATTATTTAAGTTTGACTATAATTTTACTTTTAAAAAAGAGGAAAATTATGAAAAAACTACTAATCGTAACATCTATTTTTACAAATATTTTATTTGCAAATTATAATCATACAAGTGAAAATAGTGGAAAAATTGATATGCATGGAGGAAAAACTCCTAGTTTATTAAATGAGAAAAATAGCCTTTCAAATAAGGGATTAAATGATATTGGAATTTTAAAACCAATAGCTCCTGTTGCTCCAAAGCAACTTATTAAAGATGAGAAAGATATAGATAAAAAAGATGAGAAAAAATAGTGAAAAGATATAAATTTATTTCGTGGAATGTAAATGGTATTAGAGCTGTTGATAAAAAAGATGCTCTAAAGTGGGTTGATGATGCTTCTATTGATATCTTAGGAATACAAGAGACTAAAAGTCAAATAGATCAAATTCCAAAAACAATTTTTAACAAAAAGTTTAAAACTCTTTTTGCAAGTCAATCAAAAATCAAAGGAAGAAGCGGAACAGCTGTTTTTAGTGATATAGAACCTAGTTTTTCTTCTATTTGTGAAAGAGTTGATATTTTAGATGAAGGTAGAATAAATGAACTTCACTTTAAACTAGGAGATAAAGATATTGTATTTTTCAATATCTACTATCCAAATGGTCAAAGTAGCCAAGAGAGATTAGATTATAAAATGGGCTTTTATGATAGATTTTTAGATTATTGTTTGGAGCTTAAAAAACAGAATAAATCTTTGATTGTTTGTGGAGATGTAAACACTGCTCATACGGAAATTGATATTGCAAGACCAAAAGCAAATGAAAATACAAGTGGTTTTTTAAAGATAGAAAGAGATTGGATTTCAAAATTTTTAGACCAAGGTTTTATAGATACTTTTAGATTGGTTAATAAAGATATAAAAGATAAATATTCGTGGTGGAGTTATAGAGCAAATGCAAGAGAAAACAATGTTGGCTGGAGAATTGACTACTTTTTTGTAAGTGAAGATTTAAAAAAATTTGTAAAAGACGCATATATTTTAGATGATATTTTTGGAAGTGATCACTGCCCTATTGCTTTGGAAATAGAAATTTAATATCTCTTGATTTATATCATTATATTCTTTTTTAATATAGGATAAAATTTGTCCTATATTTTAAAAAGGATTTTTTATGATAAGCGAACTTTCAAACAATTTAGAACACTTTGCAAAAGGTCACCCTGTACGTGTATATTTGGAAGAAAATATTCTTATAAAAGAGCTATTTTCAGAACTATTTAATACTAATGCACAAAACGAATATCAAAAATTTTATAATATCTTTAATCAAATCTGTGAAGTTGAAAAACATTTTGCAAGAAAAGAGAATCAGCTTTTTCCATACTTAGAAAAATATGGTTGGACTGGGCCATCTCAAGGAATGTGGGCATTTCATGATGATATTAGAGCATTAATTAAAGATGCTAGAGTAAGTGTTGAAAATAAAGATTTTGATAATATGACACTTAAGCTTACAAATGTTTATAATAATTTAGTTCATTTAATAAGTGTTGAAGAGAACAGACTTCTTCCAAATGCTTTGCAGCTTCTAAAAGCTGAAGACTGGGAAGAGTTTTATGAGGGAGATAAAGAGATTGGTTGGATGTTTGCAAACCCACCTGCAAAATATCCAGAAAAAATAGAAGATAAAGAAACTCTAGAGCAAGAAAATGAAGTTTATGTTCATCCAAGTCTTGATAAGAAAAAAAGAGAGTTACCTTTTAGTTTAGAAAATAGAACTCATTATGATGAGGGATACTTAACTCCAGAACAAGTAAATTCGATATTTAGAATATTACCAGTTGATATTACTTATGTTGATGAAAATGATAGAGTTGTATTTTATAATCGTGGTGATGATAGGGTTTTCCCAAGAAGCGCTGGAATTATTGGAAGAGAAGTAAGATTTTGTCATCCTCCAAAAAGTGTTGATCAGGTTTTAAAAATTCTTGAAGAGTTTAAGGCTGGACGTCAAGACACAGCTGATTTCTGGATTACTTTTAAAGGAAAATTTGTACATATTAGATATTTTGCTGTAAGGGATGAAAATAAAAACTATAAAGGTGTTATTGAAATGAGTCAAGATGTTACAGAAATAAGAGCATTAGAGGGTGAAAAAAGACTTCTTGATTGGGAATAGAAATTGCAATATTAAATAAAAGCTAAAAATTATAAAATTTTTC
>CAYQFC010000001.1:0-36130 GCA_964416585.1 uncultured Aliarcobacter sp. | reverse complement strand
GATATTTTTTATTAAGAGAAGTTCCTTTTGGTCAAGATGGAGATTTTTCACAAAAAGCTTTAATAGATAGAATAAATTCTGACTTAGGAAATGATTTAGGAAATCTTTTAAATAGAATTATGGGAATGAGTGGAAAATATTTTGATTTTAATGTAAGCTCAAAAGATGTAGAAAAGTTCCATAAAAAAGAGCTAGATGAAGTTCACTCTATAATAGATACTCTTGAAACTTTCATTTATAATATGCAAATAAATAGATACCTTGAAGAGATTTGGAAGATTTTAACAATTGCAAATAAAGCTATAAATGATTATGAACCTTGGAATTTAATAAAAGATAGTAAAAATGATGAAGCTATGGCTTTAGTTGCTTTAATTACAAATATTATGGCAAAGGTTGCACTACTTCTTGATAGTGTAATGCCACACAAAATAAAAGAGATTGCAAACTGTTTAGGACTAGAGATTTCAACACAAAACTATCATAGTTTAATCACAAATAAAGAGCTTGTAAAAGATACAAAAATTACAAAAACAGATGCCCTATTTCCAAGAGTTGAAGATATTTTACTAGCTCAACCTGAAGTTTCTGATATTACAGTTTTACAAAAAGATGAACCAAAATATGAGGCAAAAAAAGAGCCTGAAGAGCTTGAAGCTTTAGAACTCGATGGTTTAAACCTAATAACTATAGATAAATTCTTTGAAACAGCTATTAAAATTGGAACTATAAAAGAGGCTATTGAAATTCCAAAATCAAACAAACTTCTACTTTTAAAAGTTGATTTAGGTGAAAATCGTCCTAGACAAATTTTAGCTGGAATAAGAGAGTTTTATAGTGCAAATGAGCTAATAGGAACTCAAGCTTGTGTTGTAGCAAACTTAAAACCTGCAAAATTAATGGGATATATTAGTGAAGGAATGCTTTTAGCTGCAAAAGATGAAGATGGATTAAGCCTAATAAGACCAGAAAAACCAAAAAAAATTGGTACAAAAATAAGCTAGTGAAAATCTCATCTTTAATAGATATTGTTGATGGAGAACTTCTAAACTCTCCATCTATCTCTTTTATAAATAGTATAAAAACCGATCCAAACAGAGTAAAAACTTCTGATTTGTTTATTGCAAAAAATATTGAAGATTTAAAAATAGCCATAGAAAATGGAGCATATGCAATAATTTTTGAAAAAGATTTTGAAGTTCTTGATAGTGAAGTCGCTTTTATAAAAGTAGAAAATCTTCAGATGGCTATGATAAAAATATTTAGATTTAAGCTTTCAAATATCAAGCTTAAATCATATTTTTGTAGCACTCCAACTTTTGATCTATTTAAAATTTATCAACATAATTTTGGTGAAAATATATATCTAATTTCAAAAAATATAGAAAAAGCTTTTAAATTTATTGATGAGTTAAAAGATGACGATATTTTAATATCAAAAGATGAAAATCTTATCAATAAAATCTACCCAAATTCCCAAGAGTTTGAAAAAAATATATATTTAAAAAATATTCAAAATCTAGTAAAACATACTTTATTTGAGATTAGTTTTTCATACAAAGATAACTACTTCTCAAGGATAAAGCTACCAACAATATATTTAAATAATTTTTTAAATATTTATGAATTTTTAAAAAAAGATATCGATGCCTTTAAATTAAAAAACTATTCAAATTTTAAAGCAATTTTTATTGATAAGAATTTTGAACCGTTAGAGTTTGGTAAAAGTAGTAGTTTTATTATTTGTCAAAATAGCCTAGAGCTTGTAAAAGAAGAGATAAATTATATAAAAAATGAGTTTAAATATGCAAAAACAATATTTATTGCAAAAAACAAAGTAAACTATCTAAAAGAAGATGAGCAGATTTTACTTAAAAATCTTAATAATTTAAAAAATTTACTATTGAATTTAGATTTCAATTGTGTATATATGATAGATTTTAACTATAAAGAGGTTCTTGAATATCTTCAAAAACCACATAATAGCCCTACTTTGTTTTAATAAATCTTTCCAAACGAACTAATAACTTTTCCTAAAATATTTATATCGTTTTTATTTAAAACCTGAAGTGGATAATCTTTATTATCTGAAATAATATCCAAAAGCCCATCGACTCTTTTTTGAATTCTTTTTACAAAAAGACCATGATTTGTTGTGAAAGCATATACTCCATCTTTAGCTAAATCATTTTTTGTTTTATCTATAAAAATTATATTATTTGAGTTAAGTGTTGGTTCCATCGAATCACCAACGACATTTATAGCTTCAATATTTTTAATGTTCTCTTTTCCACCTATAATATTTAAAAAATACAAAGGCAGCTCCAAACTTTCAAAATTATCTTCATCTTCATATGCTCCACCCCCAGCACTAACACTAACACTAGGATAATATTTAATCCAATATCTATCAGTACTATCAATTAAAGAGTTTGGGTTTTGATTATACAAGAGCCAATTTATAGATATTTTTCTCTTTGCACAAAAATTCAATATATTTGTATATGGAATTTTTCCTCTATTTTTCATCGTTGCAAAATTTGCTTGAGAAAGCTCCAAAGATTCAGCAACATCTTTATCAAAAATTTTTTTATCTTGAATATCTGTACTTAAAATATCTTTTAATTTATTAATAATCTCATCAACTGAAAACATTTTATCTCCTATTTGAATTGTATTTTAGAATTATATTACAATTTGAAATATTTTTCAAGTAAATTTTAAAAATATTGTAAGATTTTATAAATTTTCAAAAAAGGAGACAATATGTCAAAAAAATTAATAGAGACAAAAATAAATATCTATACTATCCTAAAAAGACTAGATGATTTCATATATATTGTGGGAGATAAAATACTATAATCTTTTGCTATTTGTTTCAAATTAAAAGCGAAAAACAAGAAATTTAGATTTTTATAACTAAAATTACTCATATTTCAGAAAGTTTTATATATTTTTGGATAAAATTTCGCATTAAAAATTAGGATAGGAATTTAAATTATGTCTAATATCAAAGACTCGCTAGGTTTAGAAAACGTTGGAAATGTATTTAGAAATTCGGATATTGATTTTTTAATCGATTTTGCAGTTAAAAATGAGAAAGCTAAAATTTCTTCTACTGGTGCATTGATGATTGATACAGGTATTTTTACAGGAAGAAGCCCAAAAGATAAATTCTTTGTAAATCAAGATCCATCAAACAAATATATCGCTTGGGGTGAAATAAACAGAAAAGTTTCAAAAGAAGTTTATGTAGATTTACTTGCAAATTCTAAAAAACAACTAAGCAATAAAGATATTTTTGTAACTGATGTTTTTTGTGGTTCTTCTCTTGATTCAAGAAGAGCAGTAAGATTTATTACTGAAGTTGCTTGGCAGGCACATTTTATTCAAAATATGTTTATAATGCCAACAAAAGATGAATTAGAAAATTTTAAACCAGAATTTACTATCTATAATGCTTGTAAAACTGTTGATATGGCATATGTAAGCCATGGTTTACACTCTGAAGTTTATGTTATTTTCAATGTTGAAGATAATGAAGCCATTATTGGTGGAACTTGGTATGCTGGTGAGATGAAAAAAGGTGTGTTCTCTATGATGAACTACTGGCTTCCACTTGAAGGAAAACTTCCAATGCACTGTTCTGCAAATATTGGAAAAGATGGTGATACTGCACTATTCTTTGGTTTAAGTGGAACTGGAAAAACAACTCTTTCAACAGATCCAAATAGAGCTTTAATTGGTGATGACGAGCATGGTTGGGATGATAAAGGTGTATTTAATTTTGAAGGTGGTTGCTATGCAAAAGTAATCAACCTGGACCCAGATAGTGAGCCTGAGATTTTTGGAGCCATTAGAAAAGGTGCAATTTTAGAAAATGTTGTAGCAGATGAGAATGGTGTAGTTGATTATAGTGATAAATCAAAAACTGAAAATACTAGAGTTTCTTACTCAATAAACCATATAGAAAACCATGCTCCAACTATGAGAGGTGGGCATCCAACAAATATTATCTTCTTATGTGCTGATGCTTTTGGAGTTCTTCCACCTGTTGCAAAACTTGATAAACAACAAGCTATGTACTACTTCTTAAGTGGGTATACAGCAAAAGTTGCTGGAACTGAAAGAGGAATAAATGAGCCAATGGCTACATTCTCTTCATGTTTTGGAGAGGCATTTTTACCTCTAAATCCTACTGTTTATGCTGAACTTTTAGGTAAAAAAATAGATGAGCATAATGTAAATGTATTTTTAGTAAACACAGGATGGACAGGTGGTCCTTATGGTGTTGGAAAAAGAATGAGTATTAAAAATACAAGAGCTTGTATAAATGCTATTTTGGATGGTTCTATAAATGATTCTGAATTCCAAAATATGACTATATTTAATCTTCAAATTCCAAAAACTCTAAAAGGGGTAGATACTCATGTATTAACTCCTAGATATACATGGAGCGATCCTTTAGAGTATGACAAAGCAAAAAGAAAATTAGCAGAGATGTATATTGAAAATTTCAAAAAATACCTTACTCTTGAAAGTGAATATGACTTCACTTCTGCTGGACCTAGATTAGACTAATTTATTTGTCTAATCTATCCATAAAAAAAGGAAGAGTTAAAAACTCTTCCTTTTTTTATTTTAATATATAAATAAATAAATTTATTTTCTTTTCCCTTTTGAGAAATCTATAATATAAGAAGCAATTTCATCTAAATGAACTATATCTTTAACTGCTCCTGCAGCAATAGCTTTCATAGGCATTCCAAAAACAACACAACTAGCTTCATTTTGTGCAATAGTGTATGCTCCATTATCAAAAAGCTCTTTCATTGCAATTGTCCCATCATCTCCCATTCCAGTCATCATAACAGCCATAGCACTTCCACCAACACTGTTATTTACAGACCTAAAAAGAACATCAACACTAGGCTTGTGCTGACTTACTTTTTTTGTATCTAGAAGTTTTGTTTTTAATTCATTTGCATATTTTTCGATAGTTAAATGCATATTCCCTGGTGCCAAATAAGCATGACCTCTTTGTAAAACCATACCATCTTTTGCTTCACAAACTTCAACTTCAGAGCTATCATTTAATCTTTGAGCAAAAGAGTTTGAAAAACCATATGGAATATGTTGTGTTATTAATATTGGTGGCAAATCACCTGGTAGTTCCCTAAATACTTTCAATAAAGATTCAACTCCACCTGTAGATGAGCCAATAGCTATTAGTTTTTGCCCACCAAAAGTAGCAGCTTTTAAAGGAATTACTTCATCTGGATGAACTTTATAATCTACATTCATTGAAATAGGAGCTTGTTTTAAAGGTTTTGGTTTTTTAAGTGTATATCTTTTTAGTAAGAATGTAAGGCTTAAAAGAGTATCTTTAATTCTATCGTTAAAAGATGACATAGATTCGCCCATCTCAGGTTTAGGAATAAATCCAACAGCACCATCATCAAAAATATCATTTCCTCTTACACTTTCACCAGATATTACAACAGCTGGCATAGGATGAAGTCTCATAAGATTTCTTAGGAAGGTAACTCCATCCATTTTTGGCATATTTATATCAATGGTTACTAAATCTGGCTCAAACTCTTTTATCTTCTCTCTAGCTTCATATGCATCATTTGCAACACCAATAACTTCAAATTCATCGATAGAGCTTATCATATCTTTTAAAACTCTTCTCATAGAAGCAGAATCATCAATAATTAAAACCGTATACATAATATAACCCTAAATATATATTTAAAAAAGTTCGATTTCCATCTCTGGTTCAACTTGTTTTGTACTCCCAAAAATCTCAACAGCTCCGCTATACTCTTTAATAACAGGTGCTTTTGTAATCTCTGTTTGTAATTTTTTCTCATCTGAAAGAATTTTATTATCAGTATCTGATTTTTGAGTAACTTTAATAAAAGTATCAAAATCTTCAGCTAATAAAATTAATCTTCCATGCTCACCTCTTGTATGTTCTGATAGTACTTTAAACCCTTCAGATCTACAAAACTCTTTTGCAAAATCCACATTTCTTTGCCCAATAGATACATTTGTAAGATTTAATTGCATAATATCAGCACCACCTGAAATTTTTGCAACCATATTTTGTTTCTTACAACCCATTTTGTACATCTCATTTAGCATGGCTTCAACAGAATAAAGACCATATTTCATATCATCAATAGTATTTTCTGTTTTTGGGAGTAAAAAATGGTTCATAGATTTAATTTTCTTCTCTTTATCATAAAACATTAAAGCTACACATGATCCCAAAAGAGTCTTAAATGCCACATCATCATCATCTCTTCCAACAGCAAACTCACCACCAATAACAGTATGAGTATTATAACCTTTTGTTTGCTGAGTAAACCTAGAAGATGATACTTTTTCTATACTTCCATCTTTATGTCCAATTATAATCATAAAATCTCTTTCTCTTTTATAAAAATATTTTGACCAACTCGTTTTACATAAGAAACTAAATCTTGAGGATTTTCTGAATGACCAAGATATAAAGTTCCTCCTATTTTAAGATGCCTAAATAACTTTTTTAATATCTTATTTTGATCTTCTGGTGAAAAATATATAAGTACATTTCTACAAAAAATAACATCAAATTGATTATTTGAAAAATTATAAACATTATCATTTAAGTTTAATTCACAAAAAGTAATCAATCTTTTTAACTCATCATTTACTTTTATTAAAACTTCATCACCAGCTAATGTTTTTTGAACTCTTCTTTTAAAATACTTTTGAGGTTTAATCCAAGAAGGAAACTCTCTTTCTGATTTAGAATATCTATAAATTCCATTTGCAGCATATTGCAAAACATTTGTATCAATATCACTTGCAATAATTGATGAATTTATTGCTCTTTCACACTCTTCTTTTGCTTCAAAAATAGTCATAGCAATAGAGTATGGCTCTTCTCCTGTTGAAGAAGCTGAACACCAGATAGATATTTTTTCGCCACTTTTTGCAAATTTTGGTAAAACTCTATCTTTTAAATCAATAAAATGAAAATCTTCTCTAAAAAAATGTGTTTTATTTGTTGTAAATGTATTTATGAAATCGGTCTCATATTTTCCTTGTTCAACCAAATCCAAAAGCTCCATAATATCGCCATAAAAATTACAATTTCTTTTTAATTTATCAATTCTATTTGAAATCATAATCTCTTTATTCTCTGTTAGGGTAATTCCTGTTAGAGAATAAAGGATTGTTTTTACTCTATCATGTACATCTTCAGTAGTATATGACATTTTTATTATGATGCTTTTTTAGATACATAAGTATCTTTTTCAATTTTTATTTGAGCATTTATAATACCAACAACATCTAAAATAAGCCCTATACTTCCATCTCCTCTAACTGTTGCAGCTCCAATTCCTTGTACACTTCTAAAGTTTTTATCAAGAGGTTTTACCACAACTTGGTGTTGATTTAAGAACTCATCAATCGATAAAGCAACCTTCATATTTCCTGATTTAACAACAATTAACATTCCATCTTCTAAATGCTCAAAGCTATCTTTTAATCCAAATAGATGATGAAGTCTTACTATTGGAATAAACTCTTCTCTTAGCATTAGTAAATCTCTGCTTCCATCTCCAATTTTTTTAATCATCTCAGAAGTTGGTTGAAGTGATTCAACAATAGAGCTAAGTGGTAATATATATTTTTGGTCTCCAACTTTTATATCTAGACCATCTAAAATAGCAAGTGTTAAAGGAAGCATAATAGTAATTGTTGTTCCAACACCTAATTTAGTATCAAGCTTAATAGCTCCACCTAACTTATAAATATTTGTCTTAACAACATCCATTCCAACACCACGACCTGATATATCTGTAATTTGATCAGCTGTTGAAACTCCAGCTCCAAATACAAGTAGAGCTTTTTCATTATCACTCATATTATTATATTGATGCTCATCTATTTGACCTTTTTCAAGAGCTTTTAAAGCTACTTTTTCGCAATCAATACCTTTCCCATCATCTTCAATTGTAATAATCATCTGCCCATTTGCTTGTTCAGCTGAGATAGATATCGAACCTGTTTCTGATTTTCCAGCAGCTTCTCTATCGGTTGGCATCTCAATTCCATGATCTAAAGAGTTTCTAATTATATGCATTAAAGGGTCTGTTAATCCTTCAATCATAGCTTTATCAATCTCAACATTATCCCCATAATGTTTAAATTCAACTTTTTTGCTAAGTTTTCTTGAAATATCTCTTACAACTTTTGGAAATTTTGAGTAAATTGACTCCATAGGAACCATTCTAATACTCATAATACTATCTTGCATATCTCTAATATGTCTTTCAAGAAGCTCTAATCTTTCTAAAACTGAAACTCTTGTTTTTGTCTCTTCTATTGAAGTTGAAAATTGTGTAAGCATAGCATTTGTAATAACCAAATCTCCAACATTATTCATTAGTAAGTCAATTTTATCAAGATTTACTCTAATACTATTATTGTTATTATTTGCAATTACTCTTTTATTGTCTTCTGGTTCATCAACTTTTGCTTTTTTAACAATAGTTGGTTTTACTATATCTTTTGCTTGACTTGTATTTTTTATTTGATTTATCTCTTGAGTTTTTTCCAACTCTTTTTCTATATCATTTGTTTTCATAACAGCATCAGGAGTAATAGAAGGAACATCATCAAAGAAACCAAAATGCTCTTTTTCTTCCTCTTCAACTGCAGGTTCAGAATCAACTAGTTCTGATATTTTTTCCAAATCATCTTCAAAAAAACCATAAGATTTATGCTCTTCATTTAAATCATCATCCATAAATAGACC
Organism: uncultured Aliarcobacter sp.; assembly: GCA_964416585.1. Lineage (GTDB taxonomy): Bacteria > Campylobacterota > Campylobacteria > Campylobacterales > Arcobacteraceae > Aliarcobacter. The sequence continues at coordinate 27,312 of CAYQFC010000001.1, read as the reverse complement.
AAAAGCAGGATTCTCTTCATCTCTTGCTTCATTTAGCTCATCTTCAAAAAATCCAAAATTTTCTTTATGTAAACTATCTTCTGTTTTTGGCTCTACAATAACTTCTTTAACTGGTTTTTCTACTACTGGAGTTTCTTTTATTACAACACCACCACTTGAATATGCTCTAATCTCTTCAAGCAATGACTCTGTCATATCTTTAAATTTATCTCTTGTTATAGCCCCAGCAACTTCTAAGTCAAGTATCTCTTTCATAACATCAAGACCATCTATTAAAGTTTCAGCCATCTCTGGCTGATACTCTATTTTATGACTTCTTAATTTATCCATAAGATTTTCAACATCATGTGTAAATTCTGCAAAAAAAGCCAATTCAACAGAAGCACCACTCCCTTTTAATGTATGAACATCACGGAAAAGTTGCCCCATCTCATCATCAGTTAAAGTACCATTGTTTTCAGCTTCAAGCAAAACATTATCTGCTGATTCAAAAAGCTCAGATGCTTCTTCTAAAAACATCTCTCTATATTTAGATATATCAAATGACATTATGTATCCTTTTTATCTGCTTAGCACTATATTTACAGCTTTTAATAACTGATCTGGCACAAATGGTTTAACAATCCAACCAGTAGCTCCTGCTGCCTTTCCTTTTGCCTTCATCTCATCACTTCTTTCAGTAGTTAATACCAAAATAGGCTTTTTTGTATAAGCAGGAAGTTTTCTTAATTCAGTTATTAAAGTTAAACCATCCATATTTGGCATATTAACATCTGTTATTACTAAATCAAATTCACTAGCTTTTGCTTTAGCTAATCCATCTACCCCATCAATTGCCTCAACAACATCTGTATAACCACCTTCGTTTAAAGCATAGTTTAACATATCTCTTAGCATTGTAGAGTCATCCACTATTAAAAGTTTAGCCATAAAAACCCCTTAAAGTTTACATTTTGAAAAATTATTTTTATTATATTATCGTAAGATTTATTAATTTAAACCTAACTCTATTCTATCTTTTTGAACTTTTAGAACTTTTACACTAAGCTCTTGTCCTACAGATAAAACATCACTTGCTTTTTCTACTCTTTGTTTTGATAGTTTTGAAATATGTAAAAGCCCTTCTCCACCCTTTTCAAGAAGAATAAATGCCCCAAAATCAACAACTCTTTCAACTTTACCAGCTACAATTTCATCAACACTATAAAGCTTTTCAAAATCAATTTTTATTTGAGTTTTTTGCTCTCTTGATGAATTATTTACTAAATCTTTTATAAAATCACTAGCTTCTTTGATTTTATTTGCATCATCTCCGCTTACTTTTACAGTTCCAGCATCTCTATTTAAATCAATACTTACACTATATTTTTCAATTATTTCTTTAATAGTTGCTCCACCTTTTCCAATTACTATCATCATTTTAGAGCTATCAATACCGAACTCTTCAATTTTAGGTAAAGCATCGCTTAGAGTAATATTTTTTGAAGCATCTTCCATAATATTTAAAATATGATCTCTTCCATCTTTTGCTTGCAAAAGTGCTTCTTTTAAAACATTAAGCTCAATTCCACCTAGTTTTATATCCATTTGAAGTGCTGTTATTCCTTTTTTTGTTCCAGCAACTTTAAAATCCATATCTCCATCGTGGTCTTCAAGCCCCATTATATCTGTAAGAATTGAGTATTTATCGCCTTCAACAACCATTCCCATAGCAACTCCAGCTACAAGATTTGAAACTGGAATATTAGCAGCTTTTAGAGCCAATGAACCTCCACATACTGTTGCCATAGAAGAAGAACCATTTGATTCTAAAATTTCAGATACTATTCTAAAAGTATCTTTGAAATTTTTGTCTATCGTAGCTTCAAGTGCTTTTTTTGCTAAGTTTCCATGTCCTAATTCTCTTCTTCCTACTCCAAAAATTGGTTTTGCTTCACCCACAGAAAACCCTGGAAAATTATAGTGAACCATAAAGTTTTCCATAGATGTTGATCTGTCTGTTAAAACTTCATACATTTGTCCATCTTTAGCACCAGCAAGTGTTCCCACAACTAAAGCTTGAGTTTCACCTCTTGTAAACAAGCAAGATGAGTGAGCTGAAGGAAGAATATTAGTCTCAATAGATATTGGTCTTACATCTTTAAGCCCTCTTCCATCTGCTCTAATTTTTTCATTTACAATCATAGCTCTAACTAACTCTCTTTTTACAATATTAATTGCTTCGTAAATTGTAGAGTACTCTAGCTCATTTGAAACACAATAATCATTTTTAGAGATTAGTTTTGCTAACTCTTTTAACTCAACTGCTCTTTCACTTTTTGCTAGTTTTTTTATAGCTATTTTTACATCATTTGAGAAATTATCTCTTACATAATTAATAACAGTAGCAGGAATTGTAAACTCAACAAGTTCAACATCAACAACATCTTTACAAGCTTTCTCAAAATTTTGCTCATAAGCTATATTTGCATTTTTTAAAGCCTCTTGTGCAAAAGCAATAGCCTCTAATAAACTTTGCTCTTCCATCTCATTTGTTTGATGATTTTGTCCTTCTAATGAAGATATAGTTTTCATCTCAATCATAAGCAACTCATCTTTTGAACCAGCTACATATAAATCGAGAGTTGAAGAGTTTAAATCATCATTTGAAGGGTTAATTACAAGTTTATTATCAACTTTTCCAACTCTTACTCCACAAACAGATTTTTTAATAGGTAGATTTGAAGTATAAAGAGCCGCATTTGCTGCATTTAAAGCCAATGTTTGTAAATCAATATCTCTATCAGCACTTACTACCATTACAGTTATTGTTGTTGGATATACAAAACCTTTTGGAAAAAGTGGTCTTAAACTTCTATCAATTACTCTTGAAGTTAGAGTTTCAAAATCGCTAGGCTTTCCCTCTCTTTTTATAAATCCACCTGGTAGTTTTGCACTTGCATAAGTTTTTTCTATATATTGAACTGTTAAAGGTGTAAAATCTTCACTCACAGGATTATCAAACTCACAAGCAACCGCTGCTATTACTACTGCATTTCCCATTTTTGCCAAAACAGCACCATTTGCTTGTTTAGCAACTTTTTCAAACTCAAAAATCTCTTTTTGATTATTTAATTCTAATTCACAAACTATTGACATATTCTTTATCCTTCTTTCTTGATTCTTTCTAAATCTTCCATAGTAACACACTCAAGCTCTTCATAATAGTGATTTGCTTCAACAAAATGGTCTAAACTTTTTATATAATATAAATCATCCGTAATTGAGTCAATTGCTGGAATACTTGCAGTTGATAATATAGGTGTTGCAACACTTATAGATTTTACTTTTTGATTTATAATAGTTTTTATACAAGCCATCATAACAAGTCCTATATTTATATCTTCATCCACGATTAAAATATTTTTTCCTTCCAAATCATCTAGCCTTACTCCAGCTTTAAATGAGATAATTTTTGGTCTTATTATATCTTCGTATATAATTTTAGATTTTGAATAAATGTAATTTAAATCAATATCGAAAGATTTCACAAGCTCTTCATGGATTAAAACATCTTCAAGCTCCGTAACAACTGCTATTTCACAATCATCATTATTTGGAGCATAAATTTTTTCATTAAACATAATCTCATATTTTGCATCTAACTCTTTTGCTATAATCTTTGCTATCTCATATCCGCCATTTGAAACTGAAACAATTGTCCATTTCTCAAGCCTCATACTATCAATTGGCAAAACTTCTAGAAGTTTTTTCGCCGCCTCTTCTCTATTTTTAAAATAAATTTTATCTAAATTCATTTGCATTATCATCTATTTTATATTTTTGTCTAATTCCACCAACTGGTTTTAGAGTTAAAAATGCATAAAGAATAGTTTGCTCTTCACTAGCATAATTTCCATCTACATTCTTTCTACTTTTTGGAGTTATCTCTTTTTCAACCATTAAATCTAAATTCCAACAATTATCATCAATATTAATTCCAACTCCTTGTCTGCTTCTAATTTTCTCTTTGATATTGTAGTTTTCATAATATCTAATAGAGTAATCTTTTGCAAATTTATAAGAAGCCGAATAACCATAAGACTCTAAATCATCTCTATCATTATAATCATTATCTGTTTTTTTTGTTTTATTATAGTTTGCAGATAGAGTAAAATTTTCATATTTTAAAGAGCTACTAGCACTACTTTCAACTATTGTTTTATCTTGCATATTATAAACAACTTTTCCAGAAATAGAACCATAGTCATGGTTAAGCTTTAGATAATTCTCATAATCTTGTGCTTTTGGCTCATCTAAACTATCATAAATTATAGATTGGCTCATTTTATGATTTACTATTTGCTTTAAACTATCTTTATTATAAATTGATTGATTTAGCTCTAAATCTATTGTTTTATTATCTTGAATTGTAGGAAAATTTACTAATTCATTGTATTTTGCATTATTTTCTCTATCTTTAGGACTTACTGGTTTATCAATTTTAGTAACAGTAACCCCATAAATATCACCATCTTTTCTAAGATTTTCAGGAATATTATAACTTGCTTTAAGATTTACCGTATGAATATAATCTTCATATGGTCTTATTAAATCACTTCCAACAAAAAATGATGTTCTATTTTGTAAAAGTGTTCCATTTTCATATTTATATTTTGAGTTATCATAATTGTATTGTGTTAAAACTGATCTATTTTCAACACCAATATACATAAAATCATCTAAAATATTTTTACTATAAGAAATAGGAAGATTTAACTCATAAATATCAGCAGTTATTCCCTCTCTTCTTGTATAGTTATGATATTTTGCATCTAATGAATAAACTAAACTATCTAAAAATAGCTCTTTATTATAAATATGCCCATGAAGTTGTGGTAACTCTTGTAAAGTTTGTGAATTTGATTGTTTACCTGCATTAATATAATACTTTCCATAAGCTCCACCATAGTAGTTTGGAGTATTATAAAAATAGTTTAATTTTGATTCAACTTTTTTATCAGTTGTTGTTTCATAATCATTATCTTCAAGAGTGATATACTCAACATCATTTAAATATTTCAAAGATGTATATAAACCATCGCTATGGTTTTGTTTATTTGCTATTATTCCTCTTCTTTCATAGTTTAAATTAGCCCCAAAGTGTTCAGAGTTTTCAAGTCCTTCTTTTTTTCTATATTTAGATTTTTCTTTAAAATATCCTGTTTTTATTTTAAGCATAGAATCAGGTGAATCAGCATATCTAAAATATGAATAAACCCCAGCTCCTCTTAAATTTCTAATTTGTGGAATAACTTCAATATCATAATTATCAGCAGGTGCAAAATATATTGGTTGAGAGTAGTAAACACCTTCTCCTTTTGAATATCCAATTAAAGGGAGCAAAAGTCCTGTTCTTCTTGTTGTATCAGTTGGAAATCCCCAATAAGGAAGATAGAAAACTGGAACATTTTTGAAATATAGTCTTGGATTATAAGCATTTATCCACATATTTTCTGTATCATAATCAGCACTACTTGTCCTAATACTCCAATCTGGGTCTATACAATCACAAGATGAAATTATTGTTCCATCTAGTTTTACTATCTCTTTATTTTTTCTTGACTCTTTTGCATTTGTCCAAATACTATTTGTGTTTTCCATCAAAAATGTTGGAGATTGATTAAAAATCTCATTTTTTAGATCAACAAAGGCATAATTGCTTTGAGTTTGAATATTATTATCTTTGATTATTAAAACATTATCAAATAGTTCAAAATTCTCGCTATCTTGATGAAAAATAACCTTATCTGCACTCAAATAATAAGTGGGTGAGTAAATTACAACATTTCCAGTTGCTGTTACAACATTATCAACCGTTGTTACATCTTGTGCAATTAATTGATACTTTTCATTATTTATTTCAGCAGCACTTAAAAGTACTGAACAAGTTATTAAAGAGAATAATATTTTATGCATTTACCACCAACGTTTTTCCTGTAAAATCATGGAAAGTTTTTCTTCCATCATTAAAAAATCCTATTAAAAAACCAATATAAAAAAACATCTCAGAAACAACTCTTCCAAAACTTCTAAATAAAGCTTGTAAGAAGTTTGTTCTTCCCCAATAATTAGCATCAATCACTCTTATTTTAGCAATTTTTTTACCAATTGTTTGTCCGCTATACCAAATAAAAAAAGTATGATAAACAACTTTTAAAGCCATCAAAGGTGCAACAATAGCACCTTGCATAAAGTTTATCATCTCTTCTTGATTATCATTTACTGCAAGGCTTACTATATTATCCCAATAAACAAACATTATCAAAAGTGTTACAATTAAATCATCAATTAAAAATGCAAAAGCCCTACTCCTCATAGAGGCTAATTGCAAATCACTTGTATTAATATTTTCTTGCATAAAATTACTTTAAAGCTTGATAAGCTATATCTGTTCTACATTTTTTACCAGCAAAATGCACTTGACCACAAAGCATATATGCTCTATCTCTAGCCTTTTTTATACTATTTCCAGTTCCAACACAAACCAAAACTCTTCCCCCTGTTGCCATTAATTTTCCATCAATATTTTCAACTCCAGCAAAAGAGATATGAGAGTTATTTTTTAAATCCTCATCTACAATCTCATCTATAATTATCTCAGCTGCTTTGCTTGAACCATAAGGATAATTTTCACTAGCCATTACAACACCAACAGCAAACTCATTTTTAATTTTAATATCGAGTTTATCAAGCTGTTTTGTAGCACCATAATAAAAAAGTTCAGAAACAGGAGTTTCTAAAAGTGGCATCAAAATTTCACACTCAGGATCACCAAATCTTACATTATATTCCAAAATAATTGGTTCACCTTTTACAACCATAACTCCTATAAATAAAACACCTTCAAATGGAGCATTCTCTTTTTGCATACCCTCTAAAGTTGGTTTAATAACTCTCTCTTCAATTTTTTTATAAATTTCATCATTTACCAAGGGAGTTGGAGCATAAGCACCCATCCCACCTGTATTTGGTCCAGTGTCATCATCACCTACTCTTTTATGATCTTGAGCAGCTGGTAAAACTTTATAGTTTTTTCCATCACAAATTGCAAAAACACTAAGCTCGTAACCATCCAAAAACTCTTCAACAACTACATTTGCTCCAGCTTCTCCAAAAGAGCTACCGCTTAGCATATCTTCAACAGTTTTTTTAGCCTCTTCTTTACTTTGAGCAATAATCACACCTTTTCCAGCACAAAGCCCATCAGCTTTTACAACTATTGGAAGATTTTTCATATTATCAATAAATTCATAAGCCTCATTTTTATTTGAAGTTTCAATAAATGCTGCTGTTGGTATATTATATTTTTTTAAAATATTTTTCATATATGCTTTAGAACCTTCTAATCTAGCAGCAGCTTTTGTTGGTCCAAAAATTGCAAGATTTTCTCTTCTAAATATATCAACAACACCATCTACAAGTGGAGCTTCAGGTCCTACTATTGTTAAATCTATACTATTTTCTTTTGCAAAAATAGCTAATTTTTCATAATCTTTGATGTTAATATTTGTTCCTAGGTTTGAAGTTGCACCATTTCCAGGCATAAAATATAGATTATGAGTGTTCTCTTTTTTAATAGCCAATCCAATAGAGTACTCTCTTCCACCACTTCCAAGTATTAATATATTCACGATTATTCCTTTAAAAAATTATAAAAAGCCCCAAGTAGCCGTTACCATAAAATGGCCCTGAAAAGTCAGGACAGTATGCAAGATCATATATTAGGAGCATAAACAAAATAGAAATGCTGCACACCATATGAGTACTTTTACACACAAAAATAAATTATCGGACCCACAACAATGGAAATCACGAACTACCTAGGTTGTATATTGGATATATTTTATCTAAAAATATTTAAAATAGTAATTAAGAAAAATCCTGAAAAGCAAGTTTAATGCACTCTTTTACATTTGTGGTTGAACTAATCTTGTAGTTTACTAGCTCTTTTGGAAGATATTGTGCTGTTGTTTTTCCAATTAAAATAGCTTTAAAGCTACTATTCCAAGAGAATTTTTTGAAAAAACATTCAACACTTGAAGGTGAAGTAAAAATAATAGTAGAGCCAATTTCTAATTCAAAACTATTTAAACTACTATTACAAACCGTCTCATAAGATACCAGTTCATCAATATCTATACCATTTTCTCTTAATATTTCTGGTAAATTTGAAACAGTTTTTTTTGCTTTTATATATAAAACTTTTTTATCTTTTAAGTGTGGAATAAGTTCATTTGCAAAATCATTCCCATGTCCACTTAAACCTGTAAAAGCGATATTTGCTCCAAAGCTTTTTGCAATATTTGATGTAGCTTCTGCTATTAAATATGAAGGTGTGTTTTTCCAATCAATTTTATTATCTTCAAGAGCAAAAATTGCACTTTTTGAAGTAAAAACCAAAGCATCATAAGGCTTTAAATCAATATCAAACTTTAGACTTTGAACTTTAAATACCTCAAGATTTACAACATTATCAAATTTTTGACTGTTTAGTAGGTATATTTTTGCCATTTAATCTCTTTCTAAATACTCTTCATCACCCATTTTATCATTTTTTCCACGAGCAATAACATGAATTGGAGTTCCTTCAAAATTAAACTTCTCTCTTAAAAAATTTATCAAATATCTTTTATATGAGTAGTGTAAAAGTTGCGGTTTGTTCATAACCAAAGCAACTCTAGGAGGTCTTGAGCTAAACTGTGTAGAGTAATAAATTCTTAAATATGCTCCATTTGGACTAGGAAGCGAGTGCCTAATAACTGCCTCTTCTATTACTCTGTTTAGTTGCGAAGTTGGAACTCTTTGTGTGTAGTTATCAAAAATCTCTATTATTTTATCTTTAAGTCTCTCAATACTTCTTCCAGTTTTTGCTGAAACTGCAATAATTGGAGCATAAGATAAAAATCTAAATCTTCTTCTAATCTCCTCTTCAATTTTTTGAAAAGTATCCATATTTTCATCCCATTTGTTTAAAACAATAATTGTTCCCAAACCATACTCATCAACTAAACCAGCAATTTTCTCATCTAAATCTGTAAGCTCTCTTGAAGCATCTAAAACAACTAAAGCAACGTTTGCCTTTTCTAGCATCTCTTTTGTTCGCATTAAGGCATATTTTTCTATTCCTTCAATGCTTCCTCTTCTTCTAAGTCCTGCTGTATCAACAAAAGTTATATCTTTATCTTTATATGAAAACTTCTCATCAACAGGGTCTATTGTTGTTCCTGCAATACTTGAAACAACCGATCTCTCCATTCCAACAAGAGCATTTAAAATAGATGATTTTCCAACATTAACACGACCTATAATAGCAACATTTATAGCTGTATCATCAACTATAATCTCCTCTTCTAATTTTTCTAAACCCTCAGCTGAAAAATCCTCATCGCTATCAAACTCTTTTTCTAGCTCTTCATCAAAAAACTCATCTTCAAGCTCTTTTTTTCTTCTCTCTTCTTCCATTTTTGCAAGAGTTTCAGGGTTTTCAGGAAGTTGCTTATATATCCACTCATAGAGTGTTTTTGTACCACGATTATGTGAAACAGAGATACCAAACAAATCTTCATCACTTATTCCAAACTCAAAAAATTCCCAAAGTCTCTCTAGCTCTTTATCATTATCAATCTTATTTACAACCAATGCTAGATTTTTCCCCAATCTTTGAAGCTCATAAAATAGTTCTTTATCCTTATCATCTGGAATATTTTTTCCATCCACCATAAAAAGTATTATATCAGCCTCTTTTGCAGTTTTAATAGCTTTCTTTTTTACACTTGAAAATATCTCATCATTTGTATCATCAATTCCACCTGTATCAAGTAGCAAGGCACTTCTATCCAAAATCTCTATTTCATGTTTTTTAATATCTCTTGTTGTTCCAGAAACATCTGATACAATAGCTATTCTTCTATTTGCAAGTCTATTAAATAGTGATGATTTTCCTACATTTGGCTGACCAATCAGTGCAACTTTTTTTAAACTATTTTCCATATATCTAATCCTATTTTCTTAAATTAAAAAAGGTATTAGCAGAAGCTAATACCTTAAAAACTACTTCACTGTTTTTTAATAAAGTCCAAATTTTCCAGCCGCATTTGCCTTATAAAGAACTCTTAAGTTGTTGTCTTTATCATAGAACACTTTAAATTGAGCAGTTGAGTTTTTCAACTCCTCTAAAGCCTCTTCTATATCAATTGGCTTATAAGAAGTCAATCTTTGTGGAATAATCTCATCTTCAAATCTCTCAAGCTCTTTTGCGATTTTGTCTTCATTTTCAACAGCTTCGCTAAATTTTGTAGCTTTATGTGCAGTTATTTTATCTGCATGTCTTCTTAATACTTTTGATACTCTATCAGAAGCAATATCAATTGCACTATATAAATCTTTATCTTTTTGTTTTATCACAACAGTATCGATATTTGCGATATTTAAAGAGAACTCAAAAGTAAAACCTCTTCCTCTTTCTTCTCCAATAATTGTAGAAGCAACTGAAATAATATCTAAATTATATTTTTCAAATGTTTGTATTGAGCTATGTATATAATCTTTTATTGCATCTGTTAATTTAATATGTCTTCCTACTATACTTGTATTCATAATAAACTCCTTGTATTGTGATTAAGGCATTGTAGCATAAAATATTTAAAAACAATCTACTTTAAATAATATATTTCATTTATAAATAAAGTAGCTTTTAGCTAAACTAAGAAATAAATAATAATACTAGGGAGAGAAAATGAAATTTAAAGTTTTTGTAGATGGGCAACACGGAACAACTGGTCTTAAAATACATGAGCTTCTTAAAAGTAGAGATGAAATAGAGCTTCTTACTATAAAAGAGGAAGATAAAAAAGATATAGAAAAGAGAAAAGAGCTTTTAAATAGTGCTGATTTAGTATTTTTATGTCTTCCAGATGTAGCTTCAAAAGAGTCTGTTAGCTTAATAAATAATGAAAATGTAAAAGTAATAGATGCAAGTACAGCTTTTAGAACGGATAAAAACTGGGTTTACGGAATTCCTGAATTAACAAGCAAACAAAGAGATAAAATTAAAAACTCAAAAAGAGTTTGTGTTCCAGGTTGCCATGCAAGTGGTTTAATTGTAGCTATGAAACCTTTGGTAAAAAATAAGATAATTAGTAAAAATCATAAATTAATTTGTCACTCAATAACTGGTTTTAGCGGTGGTGGCTCACAAATGATAAATGATTATAAAAATGGTGATTTTGATGTAATTGGCGGACAAAGACCATATGCTTTAGGTTTAAATCACAAACATCTTCCAGAGATGAAGTATGTTTTAAAACTAAATAATCCCCCTATTTTTACACCAAGTGTTGGGAATTTTGAACAAGGAATGCTGGTAATTTCTTATTTAGTAAAAGATAATTTAAAGAAAAATTTATCAAAAGAAGAGTTGATCAAACTTTATAAAAACTATTATAAAGATGAAATTTTTATTAAAACTATTGAGAATAACGAAGAATATTTAGATAATGGTTTTTTAAATCCTATGAAATGTAACAATACAAACTCTTTAGAAATTTCAATATATGAAAACAAAAGTGATTTAGTGATTATTTCAAGACTTGATAATTTAGGAAAGGGAGCAAGTGGTGCAGCTATTCAATGTATGAATATTATGCTAGGACTTGAAGAGAAAAAAGGTTTAAATATAGCAAAGAATTAATCTTTGCTATTTTCCAAAGAGTTTAAACCATTAAAAATATTTACAGGTGCTGTAAATACTCTTTTTACAATATTAAATGGAGCTGAAAAACTATCTTTTATAAGATTTGTTGAAAATTGTGGTTCACTTAAATTTCCATGAATATCAATTAAAGTTTCAACTCTCTCTTTTTCTCCCAATAAGATATAATTTATCAAAGGTATAAATCTTACAAAACTTGTATAATCTTTGAGAAATATTAAATTTACCTTTGCATCAATAGTAAAATTATTAAGATCAAGAACTCCAAAACCTTCAAAATCTATACCACTTCCAAGAGTATTTAGATTGTCTATTTTTAATAAATTATTATCTCTATCGTAAGAAAAACTAAGATTACCCTCTTCTAGCCTATATGCTCCCATATTTTTAAGCCCTATTCCAGCAGCTGGAAGAGCAAAAAATGGATTAAAAGGAATAGTTATTAACTGTGTGGCAATAGCTGGTGTTGTCTCCACAAATGCTAAAAGATTGCTTAAAATTGATAAATTTGAAATTGAGCTATCTCTTATGAGAAGCTTTCCACCCAATAAATCATAGCTTCCATTTGCATAAAAATTCAAAACTCCGCCATTTATAATCTCTTTATTTAGCAAAGAATTCATAAACTCTTCACTTATATTAAAAGCAAACATATCAATTTTACCATCATCATACTCTCTAAAACTAAGCTCACTATCTTTATGTTTTAAATATACAAACTTCTCATTTTCATCTAAATTTACAATAAAGTTCTCACTTAAAACTTTATACTCTTCATTAAAAATAATATTTGAATTAAATCCATTTATTAAAACTGATTTGTAATTTAATTTATTGCTATTTTTTAGGCTTAAATCAATATCAAAATCTTTTATTTCAAGTTTCAAAGAATCATTTTTTTTCTCTATTTTTAAGTTTTCATCCAAAGAAGATAATTTTGTTAAATTATCTTTAATGCTCCCTTTTAGTTCCAGAAAATCTAGCTTTTTACTATCTTTTTTTAGTGGAAAATCAAAATCATTTATAGTTGCTTCAAAATTTATCTCATCTTTTTTGACAAAAACTTTTGCTGTTTTTAGATTATAAATATCTTTTTCTTGCTCAAAACTACAATTTTCTAAGCTAATATTTATATTTTTATCACTATTTACTTTGTTGCTTGAAAAACTATCAATAATCTTATAATCTTTTATAAAAATATTAATCTCATCATTTATATCAAGCTTGATACTCTCCTCATTTAAAGACAAGTTCACATTATCATTTTTTATAGCTCCATTTAAAAAAAACTCTTCTACTTTTTTATTATTTTTATATAAAGGCGATTTTAAAGCCAATAAATGGGCTTCAAAATTAATATTTTTTTCATCAATAATTTCTAAAACAATATTTCCTTTACTTATCGAATAGTCATTTAAAAGCTTTGAATGTCTATAAATTTTACTTAAATCCTCAATTACTATAAAAAGCCTATCTTCATATCTTATTTTTGTATCTAAATTTTGTAAATCTATATCAACATTTTTTGAAAAATCCATAGTTATTGGTGTAGAAAAATTTGATAAATCTAAAATTTCATTACTACTCTCTTTTATTAAAAGTCTATTGATGTTTACCTCTCCAACAGATTTTAGAGTTTTTGTATCAATAGAGATATTTGCTGTTGCATCTATCATTTTATCCAGCAAAAAACTTGCATTTTCAATAAAAACCATATCATTTTCAAGTCTTACTTTTGCATTTTTGCTTCTAAAATCAAAATTTGATATAGAAATTTCACTATTTTCTACAAGAAATTCACCATTTGTACTTAAACTTTTTTTCTCATCATAAGGAAAACTCAAAAGCAGTTTTGCCTTTGTATTTCCACTTTTTTGTAAAATAGGCAAATCTATACTATATGCTTTTAGAATTTTTAAGATATCACTATCAAGCTTTGTATCTGATTCAATATAAACATCTACAATACCAGCTTTTTCATCTGTTAAATTTTTCAAAGTTACATAAGAGTTTTTAAGAGTTTTGTTTATAAATTTTGCATCTATTAAATCAAAATGCAAGGTATTATTTTTGTATTTAGCTTTAATACTTTTTGTATTAATATTTTCAACACTTTTATGAAATGTAATATTTGCATCTTTTATATGAGCTTCGCCTTCTAATGTTTTTTCTATAATTTCATTTTTTTCTAAATCAAATTCACCATAAAACCAATCAAGCTTAAAATCTCCCTTTACATTATCATACATCCAAGAGTTTGCCACACTAGGCAAATCCAAAAACTTCTTTAAAAAATGTAGATTTTTAAAATATTCACTTCTTGTAAAAAACTTTATTTTTTCTTTTGATATATCAATATTTGTTTTAGAAACAACTCCTTCATAATGTATATCTCCAAAATATTTAATCTCGTTTTTGAAATAATCTAGCTTTACTAAACCTTCAAAAAGAACATCATAATCTTTTAAGTATAGTGATTTTATATCAAATTCAAGCTGTTTTGAAGCCTTTGAAATATTTGATACTAGATTTATATATTTATTATCAAGATAGATATCTTCATTATTTATAAAAATAGAGAACTCATTTCCATCTATTTTTAGGCTATTAATATCAATCTCTTGAAAAACTGAAATTATCTTTGGAAGCAAATCAATATTCTTTTTTAAATCATCAATTGATGATTCAACATTGCTTTTTTTTGAGTTAAACTCAATACTATTTATTCGAACAATCAGTTTTTTATCCAATTTTATATAAAATTGCGAAATTAAAAGATTTGCAAAGGAAAAAGAGTTTATTTTGATACCAGAAAATAGAATAGAAAATAGTAGTATTACAAGCACAAATAGAAAAAGAAGTAGAGCTTTTATAGCTTTCCGCATTATTGAAAGTATCCTTATTTTTTCGATTATTCTTTTATATTATTTGACTCTACCAATGACATCATCAAAAGTTCTATTCATTCCAAAGGGAAGTACAAATAATATCATAAATTACTTAAACAAAAGTTCTTACGATATGAATATAATTGATGAGATAGTAATTAAAACAACAGGATATATACAAAGTGGCTGGATTGATATAGGGCAAACACAACTTACAAAAATGGATTTTATTCAAAGATTAGTACATTCAAAAGCTGCTATGAAAAATATTACACTAATTCCAGGGGAAACTTATTATGTTTTTCTTAGAAAATTAGCAAAAGAGTTTGAACTAAATGAGCAAAAACTTTTTAAAGTTTATAGTGAATTTGCACATAGATTAGACGGAAATATATTAGCAGATACCTATTCTTTGCCAATTGGAATGAATGAAGATTATATAATTTTATATCTATTTTCTCAAACTGATAAAAAATATGAAGAGTTTTCAACAAAAATATTTGGCTCTTACGATAAGAAAAAATGGTACAACTATATAACTTTGGCTTCAATAATCCAAAAAGAGGCAGCAACAACAAACGAAATGCCAATAGTTGCAAGTGTAATTCACAATAGATTAAAAAAAGGGATGGCACTTCAAATGGATGGTACTTTAAACTATGGAAAACACTCAAATGAAGTTATTACAGCAGAAAGAATAAGAACTGATGAGAGTTCATACAATACTTATAAATACAAAGGTCTTCCAAAAGACCCTGTTTGTGCTGTTAGTCTTGATTCAATAAAAGCTGGAATTTTTCCTGTAAAAAGTGATTATCTATATTTTGTAAGAGATAATAAAACAGGACTTCATAAATTTTCAAACTCATATGAAGCTCATCAAACAAATATAAACTCAAATATTGGAGTTACAAAAACTTACACAAAAGTAAAAGAGCAAGAGACAAATATTGATACACAAGCAAGTGATATTATGAAAACAGATATTACAAAACAGAAAGCTCCTTCTATAAAAGACCTATTTAATAGCATAAATTAGATGTGAATATTTGAAACAATCAAATATTCACATTGCCAAAATTACACAATTTCAATCCTTTTAAATCAAATTAAAGATAAAATCCACCATATCAAAATTCAAAAATTAGGATAAAACATGGCACAAATTATTTACACAAAAGTTGATGAAGCTCCAGCTTTAGCAACTTACTCTTTTTTACCAATTATCAAAGCTTTTACAAAAAGTTCTGGTATAGAGATGGTTCAAAAAGATATTTCACTTTCAGGAAGAATTATTGCAACTTTCCCTGAAAACTTAACAGCAGATCAAAAAATTGGTGATGCATTAGCTGAATTAGGAGATATGACACAAGATCCAAATGCAAATATTATTAAGTTACCAAATATCTCAGCTTCAATTCCTCAATTAAAAGCTGCAATTCTTGAGCTACAAGCAAAAGGTTATAAAGTTCCAAATTACGATGAAAGCGATGATACAATTGCAAGATATTCAAAAATCCTAGGATCTGCTGTAAATCCAGTATTAAGAGAAGGAAATAGTGATAGAAGAGCTCCAGGAGCTGTTAAAAACTATGCAAAAAACAATCCTCATAAAATGGGTGTTTGGACAAAAGATTCAAAAACTGATGTTGCACATATGAATAGTGGAGATTTTTTTGGAAATGAAGTTTCTAAAACTTTAGATAAAGCTGATAATTTCCAAATTGCTTTTATAAACAAAAGCGGAGCTAAAACTATTTTAA
Organism: uncultured Aliarcobacter sp.; assembly: GCA_964416585.1. Taxonomy (GTDB): domain Bacteria; phylum Campylobacterota; class Campylobacteria; order Campylobacterales; family Arcobacteraceae; genus Aliarcobacter. The sequence continues at coordinate 10,909 of CAYQFC010000001.1, read as the reverse complement.
AAGAGAGTTTAAAGCTTGAAAACAAAGAGGTTGTAGATGCAACTATTTTAAGCTCAAAAGCTCTTCAAAGTTTCTATGCTGAAGCTATTGCTGAAGCTAAAAAAAGAGATGTTTTACTTTCACTACACTTAAAAGCTACAATGATGAAGGTATCTGATCCTATTATGTTTGGATTTGCTGTAAAAGTATATTTCAAAGATTTAATTGCAAAACATAGTGCAACTTTTGAAAAATTAGGAGTAAACTTCAATAATGGTTTAGGAGATTTATACTCAAAATTAGACTCTGTTGATGCAAATTTAAAAGCCGAGATTTTAGCTGATATAGATGCTGTATATGCAACTCAACCAAGACTTGCTATGGTAAACTCTGCAAAAGGTATCACAAACCTACATGTTCCTTCTGATGTTATTATCGATGCATCTATGCCTGCTATGATAAGAGGTGGTGGAAAAATGTGGAATATAGAGGATAAAGAAGAGGATACTTTAGCTGTAATTCCAGATAGATGTTATGCAACTTCTTATCAAGTAATTATTGAAGATTGTAAAAAACACGGTGCTTTAGATCCAAAAACTATGGGAACAGTTCCAAATGTTGGATTAATGGCAAAAAAAGCTGAAGAGTACGGAAGCCACGATAAAACTTTCCAAGCAAAAGAAGATGGAAAGTTTGTTGTAACAAATAGTGCAGGAGATGTTGTATTTAGTTTTGAAGCTGATAATGGTGATATTTTTAGAATGTGTCAAACTAAAGATGAGCCAATTAAAGATTGGGTAAAACTAGCTGTTTCAAGAGCTAGATTATCAAATACTCCAGCAGTATTTTGGCTTGATAGTGCAAGAGGTCATGACGCACAAATGATTGAAAAAGTAAAAACTTACTTAAAAGATCACGATACAAATGGTCTTGAAATCTCTATTAAATCTCCAGATGAAGCTATGCAATACTCGCTTGATAGAATGAGAAAAGGTCTTGATACAATTTCAGTTACAGGAAATGTATTTAGAGACTACAACACTGATTTATTCCCAATTTTAGAGCTAGGAACTAGTGCAAAAATGCTCTCTATTGTTCCATTGATGCATGGTGGAGGATTGTTTGAAACTGGTGCTGGTGGATCTGCTCCTAAACACGTTCAACAATTACAAGAAGAGAACTACTTAAGATGGGATAGTTTAGGTGAATTTATGGCACTTGCTGCTTCATTTGACCACTTAGCAAACACTCAAAACAATAAAAAAGCTGCTGTTTTAGCAAAAACTTTAGATGATGCAACAGGAACTTTCCTTTTAAATGATAAATCTCCAGCTAGAAAAATTGGAAGCATAGATAATAGAGGAAGCCATTTCTATTTAGCAATGTACTGGGCAAATGAGTTAGCTAAACAAAACGATGATGCTGAGCTTAAAGCTGAATTTACAAAAATTGCAGATGCAATAAATCAAAATGAAGCACAAATTTTAAAAGAGCTTACAGATGTTCAAGGAAAAGCAGTTGATACAGGTGGTTACTACCTATTTGATGATGAATTAACTTCAAAAGTTATGAGACCTTCTGCAACTTTAAACAAAATTATTGGATAATTTTATTATTTTTTAAAAAAGCTAGAGTTTTTTCTAGCTTTTTTGCTACAATTCTTCCTTTATTCTACTATAAAGGCTTTTTTTGAAAAATATTACTATTGGTATTGTTGGTGTTGGAAATGTTGGATCTACTTTGGCTTTTAATCTAGCAACTAGTGGATTATGCAATAAAATTCTACTAAAAGACATAAAAGAAGATTTTACAAAAGCCATGGCTTTAGATATTTCTCAAGCAGCAAAAGCTTCAAACCTTCAAACAAAAGTAGTCGCTTGTTTCGATAATAGTTTTAAAAATTGTGATATAGTAATAATCACAGCTGGAATTGCCAGAAAAGAGAATATGAGTAGAGAAGATTTACTAAAGATAAACTCAAAAATTATTGAAGATATTTTTGATGAAGTTTTAGAAAACAACCAAAATGCAATTTTTATCATAGTTTCAAACCCACTTGATGCCATGGTTTACAAAGCCTACACAAAATCAAAACTTCCACGAAATAGAGTTTTTGGAATGGCTGGAACACTTGATAGTGCAAGATTTAAATACTATATTGATGAAAAAATAGATTTTCCTTATAAAAATATAGAAGCTATGGTAATTGGTGCTCACTCAAATACAATGCTTCCTTTAATAAATCATACAAAAATTGATGGCAAAAAAGTAGTCGATATTTTAAGCAAAAGTGATGTTGATCATATTTTAGAAAATACAAAAAATGGTGGTGCTAAAGTAGTAGAGCTTCTAAAGACAGGTTCAGCATATTTTGCTCCAGCATATTCTTGCTTTTTATTATGTAAAGCTATTATTAAAGATAGTAAAGAAGTTTTTACTGTTTCTACTATACTTTTAAATGAATATGGCTATAATAATTTAAGCTTTGGTGTTCCTTGTGTAATCTCAAAACAAGGAATTGAAAAGATTATTGAACTTGATTTAACACAAGATGAGAAGCAAGAGCTGGAAAACTCTTCAAAAACTGTACTAAACAGCATAAATATTTTAAAAGGATAAAAAATGAAACAGACATTTGAAGTTTATAATGTAAAGTGTGGTGGGTGTGCAAACACTTTGATTAAATCTTTAAAAGAAGATTTTGGAGATGTGATTGTTGATTTAGAAGTTAATCCAAGAAAAATAACTTTAGATATAGAAAATGATAAACTTGAAGCCTTAAAATTAAAATTAAGAAGCCTTGGTTATCCACTTACAAGCGATGAATTAAGTGGTTTTGACAAAGCAGCAACAACAGCAAAAAGTTTTGTATCATGTGCAATTGGCAAAATTGATGTTGCCTTAAATAAGTAAATTATTGATTAATATCAAGAAATCTTAATCTTCATTTGAATAGAATTGTTTAATTTATTTCAAGAGGAGAAATTATGAAAAAATTAGTTTTAGTTACTGCACTTTTGGGAGCTACATTTGCATTTGCAAATCCTTATGCAAAATGTGTTAGTTGTCATGGAGCAAACGGGGAAAAAGTTGCTTTAGGAAAATCTAAAATCATAAAAGATATGACAAAAGATGAGTTTGTTGCTTCACTTAAAGGTTATCAAGATGGAACTTATGGTGGAGCTCAAAAAGCTTTAATGGTTGGTCAAGTAAAAGGTATGGATGAAGCAACTATGAATGCAATAGCTGATCAAATAGCTAAAAAATAATTATTAAAAATCCTACAAAACAAAAAGGAGTAGCTAAAATTTTAGCTACTCTTTTTATTTTAAATTAGCCAAAAAATCTTCAAGACTTTTATCAATCTCTGTATCCAAAACTCCATTTTGCAAAGCACCTTTTTTTACATAAGCTTTAACTATCTCTTTAATAGATAAATCATCTTCTATTTTATAGACAAAATATATATTTTGTTCATCATTTTTAATATCAAAAAACCTTCTAAAATAACCATTTTCATCATTAATTAAACCAATTTTTGAATCTTTATATAGCTTTTGTAATTCACTATTAACTGCAATATTTTTAATTATCCAAGGTGTATTTGAAACATTTGCTATTAAAATAATATTTTTATTTGTCTTTTTATATAAATCTTTAAAAACTGCCAAAGAGTCATGATTTAATAAAACAATATAACTATTTTTAGAAAAAATACTCTCTTTTGCTATATTATCTCCATAAACTTCAAAGTTTTTTGGAAGATTTTCCACTTTTTGCTCTAGTCTTATATTTTTCTCACTTTTATTTTCTGGTATAGTAAAATATATCAAAAAAGAGAATCCAACTATACTTAAAAAAACTATTTTTAAAATATTTTTCAATCTTTTTCCTTAATTTTTAATCTTTTTGCCCATCTTCTAAAGAGTCTAAAATTCTCTATTTCACTTGGTAATTTTTTACCATTAACTACAAATTCTACTAGTAAATTTGCCAAATAAGGAGACAATACAAAACCTCTTCCACCCACACCATTTAATGTATATATATTTTCAAGAAGCTCTAAATTCTCATCTTTTATATGTGTTCCATTTTTTATATGTGGATATTTCAAAAAGCTTTTATGACTATCAACTAAGCTTCCAACCATAGGAAAATAATCAACACTAGAAGCTCTTGCACCAATTTTTATATCTATAACTTCTACATTTTCTAGTTTTTTTATATCATTTGCTTTTTTTAATAATATTTTTGTATCTTCATCTATTCGTTTTTTTGTTTCGCTATTGTGTTCTATTGAATTTATATTTTTTAATTTTAGATTATATGAGCTATTTGTCATATCTTTTGTAAATCTATTGTGAGTTGCACCAATTGATATTTTCTCTTTACCATTAAAGCTTGTGCTTTTTGATAAGGAACACTCTTTATGGTAATTTACATCTAATTTACTTGAGCTTAAAATATCTATTTTTTGTCCCCAAACGGCTCTTATATCAAAATAATCCTCTTTTATTAAATCAATATTTGCCCCACTACACAAAAAAACTTTCGAAGCTAAATAATAGTTATTTATCATCCAATTATTCTCATTTTTTTCTAAAGTTATAACTTCATAATCAAATATCGTTTCAATATTTCTTGCTAAATCTCTACAAATTTCATATGGTTTAACTGTACTTGCTATTTCAAAAAAATACCCATCTTCTTTTTTAGTAAAAGGAAAATCCATAAATGGAATATAACTTTGAAATTTCTTCTCATCACTACTATTTTTTGCTATTCTAATAGTTCCGCAATTATCTATTAAATTAGGAAAATTATTTTTATAAAAATTAGTCGAAAACTCTAAAGATTTAGAAACCAAAGATTTAAAATTATTATCAAGCCCTAAAAGAGGAGATAAAAATGCTCCAGCAGCTCCACTTGCACCAAATGCGAAATCACTATTTTTATCAATAAGTAGTGTATTACTTGAGTATTTGGATAAAAAATAGGCCAAAGAGCAACCAGTAATTCCTGCACCAATAATTATATAATCATATTTTTTCATAAAGATAGTATATTATTTATTAATTAAAAAGTTTCTTTTTATTAAAATAAGATAAAATATGTTTTAATTAGAAAAAAGGTTATTTAATGAAAATATTAGTTACTGATGATTCAAAAATGGCAAGAAAAATGGTTATTAAAACTCTTGAAGAGTCTATAGATATTGCCTATGAAGTTTATGAAGCAACAAACGGGGAAGAGGCTGTAGCTTTATATAAAGAGCTAAATCCAAATATAGTTTTTATGGATTTAACAATGCCAATTATGAATGGTTTTACTGCTCTTGAGCATATAAAAAACTATGATAAAAGTGCAAATATTGTTGTAATTTCTGCAGATATTCAGAAACAAGCAATAGATAAAGCTCTTCTTTTAGGTGCTTTAAATTTTATCAAAAAACCAATTGATGCAACAAAAATGAAACAAATTTTAAGTAGAGTTTTTTAATCATGTCTAAAGATATTAAATTAACTGAAGATGAAAAAGATTGTCTTCAAGAGCTTATGAATGTGGCATATGGAAATGCCACTGCTGCTATTACAGAAATTTTAAATGCTTTTGCAAAACTAAGTATTCCAAAGATTCAAATAATTGAAGCTAGTGAACTAAAAAACTATTTATCAAATGAGCTAAATCTAAATCAAGAGCATTTAGTGGCACTTCAGCAAATAAATGGCTCTTTAAATGGTGAAAATATGTTTGTAATAGATAAAGTATCTGCCACAAATATGGCAAATAAATTTTCTCTTACAAATGATGTTATCGAGGAAGATGATATTCAAGATATTACTCTGGAGATTACAAATATTTTATCATCTTCAACTATTAGCAAATTGGCTGAAAATATGGATACAAATGTATCTTTTTCTGCTCCTTCAATTAAATTATTAAAATCAATTGATGAATTAAATAATATTTTTCTAAGCCAATATGAAAAAGTTATTATAATCTCTACAAAACTTGAATTTGTAGATTTAAATATAAGTGGTGAACTTTTTATTCTTACAACTGATAACTCAATATTATTTATAAAAGATAAACTAAATAAAATCTTGGATGAACTGTGAATAATATATCTTTAAATAAATTTGATGCAATTTGTAGCACTGTTGATAATGGGATTATTCTGTTAAACAAAGATCTTGAAGTTGAATTTTGGAATAAATGGCTTGAGATTAGAACAGGTATTTTAGCGAAAGATATTCTAGGTCAAAAACTATCTAATTTCTACTCAAATATTGATGAAAAAAGATTAAACAGAAAGATTTTAACAGCAATAAAATTAAATACTCCAACATTTTATACTCCGCAAACAAACAATTTTTTGATTAATATAGAACTTACAAAAGTAGCAGATAAAGTCTTTGATAATATGAGACAAAGTATTACAATTACTCCCTTAGATGCAGAAAATGGGCTAGTTATTTTATATATTTATGATGTAACAATGCTTTGTGAAATAAATCATAAACTTCAAAATACAAAAGATATGCTAATTGAAAAAAATGAAGAGATGAGCTTGATTTTTGATACAACAATGGAAGCCATAATCTTATTTAAAGATAAAAAAGTAATAAATTGCAATAAAATCGCACTTGATTTATTCAAAAAAAGATCAAAAAAAGAGTTAATTGGCAAAAAACTTAACGATATAATTTATGATGAAAATATCATAAAAACAATAAACACACACCCTTTAGAAACAAAAATAAAAATAGATAATATAAACTCATTTGAAGCCATTATAAACCTAAAAGATACTGTAATAAATAATCAAATGCTTCAAATTTTGACAATTGTAAATATTGATGAATTGAAGAAAAAAGAGAGTTTATTAGCAGAACAATCAAAACTAGCAGCCATGGGAGAGATGATTGGAAATATTGCACATCAATGGAGACAACCTTTAAATATTATCTCATTAACTGCTTCAAATTTAAATCTATTAAAAAATATTGGGAATTTGCAAGAAGACAAGCTTCAAGACTCTTTGGAGCTTATTTTAAGAACAACTGAACATCTATCAAATACAATTGAAACTTTTAATGATTTTTTCAAACAACATAAGGAGAAAACTCTATTTAATTTGAAACAAAATATTGTAAATGATACTCTTCTACTTGATACAATTTTTAAATTAAATAATATTGAAGTTTTATTTGATTTAGATGAAAATATAGAGATTTTTGGTGTTTCAAATGAGCTTTCACAAGCTTTGATAAATATTTTAAATAATGCAAAAGATGCATTAATTCAAAATATTGATGAAAAAGAGTCAAGACTAATAAAAATATCTACAAAAAAATCTGATTCTCAAATAATAATAACTATTAGCGATAATGCTTTAGGTATAAATAATGAGTTTATAAATAAAATATTTGAACCATATTTTACAACAAAACACCAATATCAAGGGACAGGACTTGGACTTTATATGACTAGAAAGATAATTTCTACAAGCTTTAAAGGTGAAATATCTGTTCAAAATAGCTACTTTAATTATAAAAATAATCAATATTTTGGTTCAAAGTTTATAATTACTATTCCACTAAACCTTGATTGACTTTGACTCAAGGTTTGTGATATAATCCTATTTTATATTTAACAATTTTTTTAAAATAGGACTTAACAAATGGCAAAAAGTTTATATGAAACACTTGAAGTAAATGAAAATGCAACAGCTGATGAGATTAAAAAAGCTTATAGAAAACTAGCAAGAAAATACCATCCTGATGTAAATAAAGACCCTAAAGCTGAAGATAAATTTAAAGAGATAAATGCTGCTTATGAGGTTTTAAGTGATGCACAAAAAAAACAGCAATATGATCAATATGGAGACTCTATGTTTGGTGGGCAAAATTTTAGTGATTTTGCAAGAAACCAAGGTGGTGGAGTTGATTTAGATGAGATTTTAAGACAGATGTTTGGTGGTGGAGCTGCCAATTTTGGTGGTGGATTTAGTAGAGGTGGTTTTAGTGGTGGATTTGGTTTTGATGCACCCGATTTAGATACAAATGCACAAGTTACAATACCTTTTGATGTTGCTGTTTTAGGTGGAAAACAGTTTATATCTTTAAGCAATGACTCTTTTGATATTAAAATCCCAGAAGGGATTGAAGATGGTCAAAAAATAAGAGCAAAAGGTAAAGGAAAATCATATCAAGGACAAAAAGGTGATTTAATCTTAAAGATTAATATTACTCCTAGTTCTGAATATAAAAGAGATGGTGAAACTTTGGAGAAATTCTTTGATATTCCACTTAAAACAGCTCTGTTTGGTGGTAAAGTTGAGATTAAAACTATCCACAAAGATATAACACTAAAGGTTCCAGAAAACACAAAACAAAATCAAAAATTTAGAGTAAGAGAGCTTGGGGTTTTAAATAGAAAAACAAAAGTAAAGGGTGATTTATATCTAAAAGCAAATATTGTTCTACCTAAACTTGAAGATTTAAGCCCTGAACTGAAAAATCTCTTAGAAAAAGAGTTGAGTGAAAATATATCTTAGGAGTAAAAAATGGAAAAAAATAGCTACACTGAACCTGTTTTTTTAATCTCAAATGTTGCTGAAATTCTAAATATTCATCCACAAACTCTAAGACAATATGAAAGAGAAGGCTTTATTAAGCCTTCTAGAACAAATGGAAAGATAAGGCTATATTCTCAAAAAGATATAAATCATATTAAATATGTTTTAAATTTAACAAGGCAATTGGGTGTAAACTTAGCTGGAGTTGATATTATTTTACAGTTAAATCTAAAAATAGAAGAGCTTGAATCTAAAATCTCAAATCTTCAAAATAAGCAAAAAAATAAAAGCAATTTAGCAGTTGTACCAGATGAAAAAGCTTTAGTTGTTCAAAAAAGCTCTTTTGAATTAGTTATTATTAAAGATTAATTTCTAAACTCAATATTTAACAAATCTCTATTTATTAAAGATTTGTCTAATCTATTATACTGTTTTATATTTCCAATATTTGTTGGTGTTTCCAGAAAATTTTGGATATAAAAATAGTTTTTATATCCAAAATCATAAGCAATTTTTATCATACTATTTATATCGTTTTCATCTAGTAAATCTGCATTAATAGTAGTTCTTAGTTCAAAATCAAACTCTATATCAATAAGAAATCTAAGAGTTTTTAAAAAATCAAAATAAAGTTTTTCATTTTTTTGTGTTACTTTTTTGTATTTATTTTGTGGAGCTTTAAAATCAAGTGAGATAAAATCTATTAAATTTTCTTCTATTAGCTCTTTTATTTGTTTAAAATTCACACCATTTGTATCAAGTTTTATTTTAAATCCAAGATTTTTTAACTCTATACAAAATGGTTTTAAATTGTGTATAGTGGCTTCTCCACCACTTAAAACAACAGCACTTAGAAGTCCTACTCTAGATTTTAAAAAACTTAAAATATCATTTTGGCTATATTTTCCTTGTTTAGCAAAAACTATATTATCATTATAACAATAACTACATCTTAGATTACAAGATATGTGCCAAACTATACAGGCAATTTCGCCTATATAGTCGCTTGTAGAAAATTTTGTGAAATCATATACAATTTTTTGATTCAAGAAACTGTTTTCTTTGTCTATGTTCACCTTTTTTTCCTATATTGAAACTTTCAACTGGTCTATGATAACCCATAACCCTAGTATATACTATACATTTGCTTCTCTTTTCCATATTTTTCTCAAGCAATTTTGTTTTTTCCATCTTTTAACTCCTCTTTTAAAATTTCATCATCACATTTTGGGCAATACTCATGTTCACCCACCAAATATCCATGAATTGGACATACACTAAAAAGTGGTGTAATAGTAATATATGGTAATCTAAAATTACTTATTACATTTTTTACAAGTTTTTTACAAGCATTTGGGCTTGAGATTTTCTCTTTCATATATAAGTGAAGAACTGTTCCACCCGTATATTTGCACTGTAAATCATCTTGTAAACCAAGAGCTTCAAAAGGGTCATCTGTAAAATCAACTGGTATTTGCGATGAGTTTGTATAATAATTATTAGTATTAAAACCTGCTTGAATAATATCTGGATACCTTTTTATATCCTCTTTTGCAAATCTATAAGTTGTCCCTTCAGCTGGTGTTGCTTCAAGATTATATAGGTTTCCAGTTCTCTCTTGATACTCAACCATCTTTGCTCTCATAAAATCTAAAATCTCTTTGGTAAACTCTATACCTTTTTGTGTTGATAAATCTACACTTTCATCAAAAAGATTTTTGAGCATCTCATTTATTCCATTTACTCCAATTGTTGAAAAATGGTTATTAAAGTGTGGCAAATATCTTTTTGTATAAGGATAAAGACCTCTATCATACATACTTTGTACAAAAACTCTTTTTCTCTCTAAGCTATCTTTTGCTAAGTCCATTAGCTCTTCAATTCGTGCATATAAGCCTTTTGGGTTATTTTTATACAAATACCCAAGCCTTGCCATATTTATTGTAACAACTCCAATACTTCCAGTCATTTCAGCACTTCCAAAAAGTCCACCACCTCGTTTTAAAAGCTCTCTTAAGTCAAGTTGAAGTCTGCAACACATACTTCTTACATGTCCTGGTTTATATGCCTCTTCATTTGGTATTTTATTTCCAAATTTATCTTTTTTATATTGGCTTCCTATAAAATTTTGAAAATAGCTACTTCCTATTTTTGCTGTATTTTCAAATAAAATATCTGTATTTTCTCCATCCCAGTCAAAATCTTCAGTTATATTTACAGTTGGAATAGGAAAAGTAAATGGCTGACCCGTTTTATCACCTTGTGTCATCACTTCATAATAAGCTCTATTTATGGCATTCATCTCTTTTTGAAAATGTTTATATGTAAGCTTTTCAAAACTATCAACTC